>JAYVME010000290.1:0-4207 GCA_043759115.1 Betaproteobacteria bacterium
CTCCGACGCAAGGCGCGCTGGGTCCGGTGGCGTGAGCGCCTGAAGCTGTTCCTGCGATTCGAACGCGCGATGTCGGTTCGCAATCCGAACAGCAAGATGCAGCGCGACGCACGGGCGGCGTACGCGGCCTACCGCGACAGGGTGTTCGCTGACCGGCCGGATCTGCAAGCACTGATGTCCCCCGATTATCCGTTCGCCTGCAAGCGGCCTATTTTATCGACCAACTTCTTGCCTTCACTTACGCGTGAAAACGTGCATGTTGTGCCGCGCGCCGTGGTGCGCGTCACCGAACGCGGAGTGGTCGATGATGAGGGTGCCGAGCATCCGGCAGATGTGTTGGTTATGGCGACTGGCTTTCAGCCGTGGAACTTTCTAAGTACACTCCGGGTGATCGGCAGCCGCGGACGCAGCATCCACGGGGTCTGGGGAGATCAGCCCGAAGCCTACCTTGGTCTGCAGGTCACGGGGTTTCCGAACTTCTTCATTATGTACGGCCCAAATACAAATTTCATGTGCGTCACTTTTATGCTGGAACGCCAGGCCGAATACATCGCGCGAGCGATCAAACGGCTGCAGCACGGAAATGTGACAGCCATAGATCTGCGGCACAGCGCGATGGATCTTTACAACCGGGCGGTACAGCGCGCCCTTGCCGGCAACGCGATCGAGGCCAACTGTCATAGTTATTACCACACTGCGACCGGCAAGAATGTGGTTACGTGGCCATGGTGGAGCTCTGTCTACCTCCTGCTGACGCGGCTGGGCCGGTTCGCCCAGACGACACGTCGTGCGAGCGCCGAGCGCGCCCCCAGCCATCTTCCGCTTGACCGATCGACCACCCTCAACGCACGCTAGCGAGGCGCCATCATGATGGGTTCACAGGCATCGATCAACGCGCATGTCGTCAGGGAGGATCCCTTCGACAATCACGGCGGGGCCGAATGTTGCACGGCCCGGTTGGTGGTCGACGATAGTCGGTTTGATCGGCTGGCATTAGGATGACGGGCATGACGAACGTTGCGATTGTCACTGGCGGATCGGGATCGATTGGCTGGGCAGCGTGCCAACATTTGGCGGCCGACGGTTGGACGGTCATCAATGCCGACGTCCGCCCACCGGAACAGTCAATCGCGGGCTGCACATTCGTGGAGCTCGACGTGCGCTCGCCCGAGAGTATTCGCGCGCTGTTCGATGCGGCCGCGACGCGTGGGACGATCGGCGCGCTGGTGGCTGCGCACGGCATACTGCGTGAAACCACGGTCGGCACGTTCGACGAGGCCGCAGTCAGCGATGTGATTGGCATTAACCTAACCGGCGTGGCGCGGCTGTGCAATGCGGGCGCGCCACGAATAGCTGACGGCGGTGCCATGGTGCTGATCAGCAGCGTGACCGCACAGATGGGCCGTTCACATGGCGCTTACGCCTATCAGGCGGCAAAAGGTGGCGTCGAGTCGCTTACACGCGCGCTGGCCGTTGCACTCGGCGCCCGCGAGGTGCGAGTAAACTGCGTCGCGCCAGGCTACCTCTCGGTGCCGATGCGCGGCGAAGGCGCTGAAGTACGTGCGCGGCTCGGCGGCACCGAGCCCCTACTTGCCTTTACACCTTACCGGCGGCTCGTCACGCCTGAGGAAGTCGCCGATTTGATCGCGTACCTCTGCTCGCGGCGCGCATCTGGCGTGTCGGGGGCCGTAATTCCGGTCGACGGCGGAGAAGGCGCTTTTTGACCATTGATCCGGAGATGGCTGCGTACCTGGAAGCCACCGCCATCGCCATGCGCGCGATTGGCCTGCCGGGCCCCGACGCACCACCCGACGTGGAGCGCGATTTCCAGGAGCGGGTAAGCCTCGCCACGCGAACTGGTCCCCTGCCGGTGGCAAATGTCGCTGACCGTTGGATAGAGGCCCGCGGCCGCCGCATCTTCTGCCGTGTTTACCGGCCGGCCAACGCCGCCGGCTTGCCGGTAATCGTCTATTTTCACGGCGGCGGATGGTACTTCTCGTCTGTCGACACTCACGACGGCATTGCCCGGATGCTGGCGAATGAGTCACGCGCCGTAGTGGTGAGCGTCGATTATGCACGCTCGCCCGAGGCGAAGTTTCCCCAGGCGCTCGAGGAGTGCGCCGCCGTCGCAGCGCACCTTGCAGGCCACGGCGCGGCTTGGAACATCGACGGCTCTCGCATTGTGCTCGCCGGCGACTCTGCAGGCGCCACGCTGGCATTGGGCGCCGCACTTCTGCTTCGCGACCGTCAGGGTCCGCCGTTACGCGGTGTTTTTGCGGCCTATCCTATATGCGATTCGGACTTCACTACCGAGAGCTACCGGAAATACGCCAACGGATTTCCCCTCACGGCCGACAAGATGGTGTTCTTCTGGCACCACTACGTGCGCGACCCGGCCGACATGCTGCATCCGCTCGCGGCACCTCTCCGCGCTGACCTGCGCGGCCTGCCGGCGGTCTACCTTGCCGTAGCTGAGCTCGACGTACTGCAATGCGAAGGCCTCGCACTGGCACATCGGTTGGCGGCCGCCGGCGTTGAGGTGATCTGTGACCAGATCGAGGGGCTCACGCATGGTTTCCTCCGTGCAACCGCGCAAGTCACGAAGGCGCGCGACGCGGCAGCGAGGGCAGGACGCTGGTTGCGCGGCGTACTGGAATGATCTTGCCGACCACACACACTAGACTTGGCCGACGGGGCACACACAGGTGAAGCAACGCGCTTGTAATCAGCGCCGCTCGCCGCGGCTCGATTACTTGACGATGGCCATTCGATTGGTCTGAAAACCGTCCGTCGTCCCCAGAATCAGGGGAGGATGTTTCAAGTCTTCCTGCCACAGCAGGGATTCCATTTCAATGTTCAAGGGCTGATCCTGGATCGTAAGTTCGTATACCGCCTGATCGTACGACGCATGGTTATGCACAGCCCACCCGGGGGCGGACACCATCAAGTCCCCTGCGCTCCACTCATAGCGCTGGCCATCAACGACACTGTAGCCACTACCGCGAAAATAGTAATTGATCGCCGACGACACGTGTCGATGAGGACGATCAATGACCTTCGGCGGCCGAATCGTCATCGTCGCGAAGAAGTTTGGCGTGGTGCCATTTGAGCGGCCGGTCTTTGGGTTGTACAAGAGATATAGGCGCCGGCCGAGATAGTCATCACCCAAGGCGGCTAGCTTATCCAAATGCTGCTGCACGGTTGCCCACGGCCAATGCAAGGCTGGGGATTCAACACTCGGTGGATTGATGAGTATTTCGTAGGGCATGAGCATCGCGCCATCCCCGATTGGGAATGTTCCAAAGGGGCTCAGGCGCCGCGGGTCGGCGGGCTTTTCGGGCACCTTCGGCGCCGCGCGTGGCTGTGGATTCTCATCGATTAGGTGAATTCGCATCATCTCGAGTAGCGCCGCATTCGAATACGTCAGTCGCACCTGGATCTCTTTGGTGTCATTTACATGCTGGTAAATTGCGAATGACGGGTTATTCCAAACGTCGAACTGGCTGAAACGGATCGTACGCCCATCGATAATCGTATGACCGCCACCTCGGATGCAGAAATTTACCTGCGTCGAGTTGTGCCGTACCGGCGTCGTTGACTCGCCCGGCTTGAGCACTGAAAGACACACCTGAACGCCCGGTGTCAGGCCTTGTCCCGGATTCGGCGCCGATGGGTGAATGAGCAACGTTGCCCTGCGGCCGTTGTCCGGCCTGGGCAGCGACGCCAACCTCTCAATTTCAGCGTCGACTTGCGCGCGAGTAATGGTCAACGGCGACCATCCGTCGCTTGGCCGCCAATTGTCCAAAGTGTGACTGGCAATTCGTTGGCCCGTCTGATCTAAAAGGATGGGCTTCGGTGCGGACATGATTGCTTCCTCGAGTACTGGCTAAGTGGCGGGTGACTGCGTGACGTCAAACCCATCTTCGTAGATGGACGGGACCGGTGGCCCAATGCCAAGAGCCGTGACCATCACGGTGTGGGCCACATATCGTCCAACCACCATTAAAATCGCTATGGCCTGCGCGTACCCGAGCGATTCGACCAACGCGCTGAACATGATCTGCGATTCCTCGCGATGTTCGTCGATTGCTGACAGCACGAAGCGCTGCACCTGCTTCTCGCGATTGTCCAGGAGTTGAGCCGACTCCGGACTTAACGCTTCGACCTGCGAGATCCATTCCCTGCCGAAGCCAAGACGAACACATAG
>JAYVME010000291.1:0-4198 GCA_043759115.1 Betaproteobacteria bacterium
GCCGCCCTGCTCCTGCGTCTCTTTGCGCTGCAACGACATCTTGCTCGAACCCGCGCTCGTGCCGTCGCTGGCGACCATTTTCTCGCGCTCGCCGCTTTGCTCGCCGCCGCTGTCCGCGTTCTGCTCTTCCTCGTTGTCGCCCTCGTCGCCGTCGTCGCTCTCCTGCTTCTCGCCGTCGGCGCCCGCCTGCGTCTGCTGCGGCTGTTCCTGCTCGGTTTGCGCGTGCGCCGAACGCGCGGCGTTGGGCGCGCGGCCCGGCAAGTAGGCACCCTGATAGATTTCGGTGTCCGTGACCGGCGCCAGGGTCGTTTCCCCGTACAGCTCGTTGG
The DNA here is from genome assembly GCA_043759115.1 of Betaproteobacteria bacterium. Taxonomy (GTDB): domain Bacteria; phylum Pseudomonadota; class Gammaproteobacteria; order Burkholderiales; family SG8-41; genus PALSA-1004. The sequence goes on from JAYVME010000291.1 coordinate 330, forward strand.
CGATGCGAAACGCGTCCGCAATGGTCGCAGCACCTTCCAGCAATGGCCGCAAGCGGGCATCAAGTGTGGTCGGCGCGCCGCGCATGACTTGGATCGCGCCGTCGACCATGGCGAGCGCCATGTCGTAATACGGCAGTGCCTCCGGTGGACGCAAACGGTACGATACGCCGGTCGCGTAGAGGCGCGCGAGATAATTCGGCACGTGTTGCTGGATGCGCGCATCCACGCGCAGGTCTTCGCACGCATCGAACAGCAGCTGAAAGCGCGGCACGTCGTCGCCATAACGCGCGAACAGCGGCGCCCATGCGACCTGGCCCGACTTCGGCAGCTCCGCGCCCACCTCGCTGAATATCTGCACCAGCGGTCCGCGCTCGAAACTGCCGAACAACTGGTGCCCCGCCGCATGCAGCACGGCCAAAATTGCCTCGTCGCGGTCCGGCATCACCGCCGGGATGAACACGCTGCGCCCGTCGGTTTCGACGAACGGCCGCCCCTTGTCCGGCGACCACGTGCTCTCCTTCAATTCAAACGGGCGTTCGAACCAGATTTCGAGCAGCAGCGACAGCAGCCGGTTGCGCTCGTTCATGCGGAAACCCGGCAGGTGATCGAGCAATACCGACAGGCTTTCTTCGCTTTCGAGGCGGAAATAGGCTTCGCCGCGCGCGCGGCCGGACTGCATGATGTCGGCGCCGCGCAACGCCCACGGCAATACCGCCTGCGCGCCGAGCAGGCTGCGCACGCGTAGCGCGCCGCCGAGGCAGGTCGTGAGCAGGAGCTTGCGCGACTCGTACAACTCCTCCAGCGGCTCGCACAGATGCTCGATACCGGTGACGCCCTGGCGACAGGCGAGATCGAGCACGGGGGTGGCGAAGTACACACGCCCGCTGTCGCCGTGCCGCGCGTACCACGTGAATCCGATCTCCGCCCAGCGGCGCTCGCCGGCGTGCCCGAGCGTGCCGAACGCGCGCGGCAGATTTTTCATGAAGCCGTCGACCGCGGCCACCGAACCGGGCCATTGCAGGAATTGCAGCGCCTGCCGGGTCCACGGCAGCACCGTCTCGGAAATTTTTTCGGCCTCTCGACTGCCGCGCACGAATGCCTTGCCGGCTTCGCGGTCGTGCACAAAGAGTTGCCGCACCGCGTCGAGCCAGGCGAGCACTACCTCGTCGCCGTGATGCCGGAGCGCCGGCAGCGCATCGCCGACTTCGCGCTGCGCGACGAAGGACAGCGCGCTTAAATTCTCAAGCGCCTGGTCAACTGCGGCGGAGGGTGCGGCCACGCGGGGAGCCGGGGATAATCAGGCGAAATGCGCTTTGACGATTTCCATCAGCGCTTCGGCAAGCTCGATGTCGTCGGTGAGCGGATTGACCATCGCCACCTGGCATGCATTGACCGGATCGAGACCGGCATTGATCATATTCGCCGCATACACCAACGCGCGCGTCGAGGTCGATTCTTCCAGCCCGTGATCTTTCAGCAGGCGGCTCTTGCGCGCCGTGGCGACCAGTTTCGCGGCAAGCTCCGGATCAATCCCGGGCACCTCGTTGACGACGATTTTGCGCTCGACGTCTTCCTGCGGAAAATCGAAATTGATCGCGATGAAGCGCTGCTTGGTCGACGGCTTAAGATCCTTCAGCACCGTCTGATAGCCCGGATTGTACGAAATCACCAGCAGGAAATCCTCATGCGCGTCGATTTCCTGGCCCTTTTTTTCGATCGTGAGCCGGCGCCGGTGGTCGGTCAGCGAATGGATCACCACGGTTGAATCGGTGCGCGCCTCGACGATTTCATCGAGATAGCAAATCGCGCCGGCCTTTACCGAGCGCGTGAGCGGGCCGTCCTGCCACACGGTGGCGCCGCCTTCAAGCAGAAAACGCCCGACCAGGTCGGAACTGGTGAGATCTTCGTGACACGACACCGTCACCAGCGGACGCTTCAACTGGAACGCCATGTGTTCGAGAAAGCGCGTCTTGCCGCAGCCGGTCGGGCCCTTGAGCATCACCGGCAGCCGTTTGCGATAGGCGGCTTCGAATATCGCCACTTCATTGCCCTGCTGCTCGTAATACGGCGCCTTGTCGCTCGCCTTCGGCATTTGAATAATGTCGTGCTCTACGCCGCGCAGGCGGGTTGCTGCTGTCTTCATTCAATAATCCTTGGCTGGGAACGCGGAGCGCCGCACACGGAATGAGCCCCTGTGACTATATTCTAGCAGCAGGAGGTGGGATTGAGGACGGAGGACTGAGGACGGAGGACTGAGGATTGAGAAAACCGCCTAACTCCTCACGCCTCACCCCTCACGCCTCACGCCTCACAAAACAATCGGCTTGTCAGAAAGTTCGTTCGAATTGCCGGCAAGCGGCGGGAAATGCGCGGCAAGCAGCCGCGTGACCTCGGCAATGCCGGCGAGCGTGCCGGCTTCGAACTCGCGCTGGCGATAGGCCCCTTCGATGCGGCGGCATATCGCATCCCACTCGTGCTGCGGCACTTTCGCGCTGATGCCGCGGTCGGCGACGATTTCTATGCGGCGGTCGACGAGTTGCACGTAAATCAGAACTCCACTGTTGTGCTCGGTGTCCCACACGCGCAAGTTCGCAAATACTTCCTGCGCGCGCCGCCGCGTCGTCTGCCCGTGCATGAGCGGCAGCGGATGCAGTCCAGCCTCGACCGCGAAACGCAGCTCTCCGTCGTGTGTTTTTTCCGACGCGCTGATCGCTGCTTCAATAGCACGCAGAGTACGCCGCGGAAACGCGCGCCGGACGATCCAGTGCGGCGCGAACAAATGCTTGAACAGGCGTGCGCTTATCATCTCACCAGCTCCCCGACGAACCACCGCCGCCCGAACCACCGCCACCGCCACTGAAGCCACCACCGCCGCCGAAACCGCCGCTGCTGAACCCGCCACCGCCGAAACCACCGCCCCCGAAACCGCCGCGTGCGCCGCCGAGCAGCGAAACAATAAACGCGATCACGGCGGCGATGATGCCGATCAGCACCGCGCCGCCGAAGGTCCAAGCGATAAACCCGGCGATCCCGCCAACAATGCCGGCGCCGAGAAAACGGCCGAATATCGCGCGCAACACGCCGCCGACCACGAAGACCAGGATAAAACCGATAAAGAGCAGCGAATTGACATCGACTCCGCGGCTTGCCGTTTGCGCGCGCGATTTCGGCGGCGGCAGCGGCTCGCCGTCGATGACCTTGATCATCCGCTCGACGCCCGCATTGATGCCGCCGTAAAAATCGCCCTGCTTGAAGCGCGGCGTGATTTCATCCGCGATGATGCGTTTGGCGGTCGCATCATTGAGCACGCCTTCGAGACCGTAACCGACCTCGATGCGCAGTTTGCGGTCGTCTTTCGCGACGAGCAAGAGCGCGCCGTCGTCGATGCCTTTGCGCCCGAGCTTCCAGCTTTCCTCGACGCGCACCGCATACTGCTCGACCGCTTCGGGCTGCGTCGTCGGCACGATCAGCACCGCGATCTGGCTGCCTTTGCGCGCTTCGAATGCGGCAAGTGTCTGTTCGAGCGCCGCCTGCTGCTGGGAGGATAGCGTCGCCGTAAGATCAGTGACGCGCGCCTTCAGAGACGGAATCGCGACGTCGGCGAACGCGAGCGTCGCCGCGAGCAGTGCGGGGACTACGAAACTGAGCGCAAACAGGGCCTGCCGCCAGCCGCGCCGTGACAAGCCCTGCGTCATAGCATGAGAAATAATGAAGTTACTGCTTGGCGGGAGCAGCGGCCGGTGCGGGTTGCACAGGCGACGCGCCGCCGAAATCAACTTTCGGCACCGTCGAGATTTCCTTCTCGTTCTCGACCGTGAACTGCGCTTTCTCCTTGAAGCCAAACATCATGGCCGTCAGGTTGTTGGGGA
>JAYVME010000292.1:0-4191 GCA_043759115.1 Betaproteobacteria bacterium
GGCCGCAGGCCGCGTTTATCTCCAAGATCGAGGTCGCCGGGGACCATGCCGACATTACGCGCGAAGTCGACGGCGGGCTCGAAAACATCACCGTCAAGCTGCCCGCCGTGGTGACGACCGATCTGCGTTTGAACGAACCGCGCTATGTGACGCTGCCGAACATCATGAAGGCGAAAAAGAAGCCGCTCGAGAATATCAAGCCCGACGCGCTGGGTGTCGACGTCACGCCGCGGCTGATGACATTGAAAGTCGAAGAGCCTCCCAAGCGCGGCGCGGGTGTGAAGGTCGCGGATGTCGCGGAGCTCGTCAATAAACTGAAAAATGAAGCGAAGGTGATTTAATGGCGATCCTGGTCATAGCAGAGCACGACAACCAGCAACTCAAGACGGGTGTTGCGAATACGATCGCGGCGGCGATCCAACTTGGCGGCGATATCAGCGTGCTGGTCGCCGGCAGCGGGTGCGCGGCGGCGGCCGCTGCTGCCGCAAAAATCGCCGGTGTCGCGAAAGTGCTGGTCGCCGATGCGCCGCACTATGCGGTGACGCTCGCGGAAAACATGGCTGCGCTGGTGGTGGCCATGGCGAAGAACTATACCCATGTGCTGGCGCCCGCCACGGGTTTCGGCAAGAATTTCATGCCGCGCGTGGCGGCGCTGCTCGACGTTGCGCAGGTGTCGGACATCAGCGCCATCGTGTCGCCGGACACTTTCGTGCGGCCGACTTACGCCGGCAACGTGCTGACCACCGTGCAATCGAAGGACGCGATCAAGGTCATCACCGTGCGCATCACCGGATTCGACCCGGCAGGCGAGGCGCCTGCGGCGGCCCCTATTGAAAGCGTCGCGGCGGTGGCGGACAGCGGGTTGTCGCAATTCAAGGGCCACGAGCTCACGAAGTCGAGCCGGCCGGAACTCACGGCCGCGCGCATCATCGTGTCCGGCGGACGCGGGATGGGCAGCGGAGAAAATTTCAAGTTGCTCGAAGCTTTGGCCGATAAGCTGGGTGCGGCGGTGGGTGCTTCGCGCGCCGCGGTGGACTCGGGGTTTGTGCCGAACGATTACCAGGTCGGGCAGACCGGCAAGATCGTCGCGCCCGAGCTGTATGTGGCGGTCGGCATCTCCGGCGCGATCCAGCATCTCGCCGGCATGAAAGACAGCAAGGTGATCGTCGCTATCAACAAGGACGCCGAAGCGCCGATTTTCCAAGTGGCGAATTACTGGCTGGTCGAGGATTTGTTCAAGGCTGTGCCTGAGCTCACAGCGGCGCTGTGAGCGGTGAGGGGTGAGGCGTGAGGCGTGAGGGGTGAGGGGTGAGGGGTGAGGCGTGAGGCGTGAGGCGGAAAAAATACTGCTCGTGCTCCGCCCTGCTGGATTTTCCGCCTAACGCCTAACGCCTAACGCCTAACGCCTAACGCCTAACGCCTAACGCCTAACGCCTAACGTTTAACGCCTCACGCCTCACGGAGGTTCACCGATGTCCACCTATAACGCGCCGTTGCAGGACATGCAGTTCGTGATCAAGGACCTGGTCGGGCTGGCCGACATCACGGCGATGCCCGATTGCGCGGAGGTGACCGACGACCTCGTGGATGCGGTCCTCGATGAGGCGGGCAAGTTTGCTTCCGAGATACTTGACCCTCTCAATCGCGGCGGCGACAAAGACGGCGCGAAGTTCGCCGACTCGAAGGTCACGTCGTCGCCCGGTTTCAAGGAAGCGTACCGCCAGTTCATCGCCGGCGGCTGGAACGGCCTGTCGGGCGAGACCGCATTCGGCGGCCAGGGCCTGCCGCACGTCGTCGCGATGCCGGTGCAGGAAATGTGGAACAGCGCCAACATGGCGTTCTGCCTGTGTCCGATGCTGACTTCCGGCGTGTTGGAAGCGCTGAAGCTCAAAGGTACTCCCGAGCAAAAAGAAAAGTACCTGCACAAGCTCACTGCCGGCGAGTGGACCGGCACGATGAATCTCACCGAGCCGCAGGCGGGCTCGGATTTGTCCGCGGTGCGCACGCGCGCAGTGCCCGAAGGCGACCACTACCTCATACACGGCACCAAGATATTCATCACGTGGGGCGAACACGACATGGCGGAGAACATCATCCACCTCGTGCTCGCGCGCACGCCTACCGCGCCCGAGGGCGTGAAAGGCATCTCGCTCTTCATCGTGCCGAAGTTCATGGTCAACGCCGACGGCAGCCTGGGCTCCCGCAACGACATGAAATGCGTGTCGATCGAGCACAAGATGGGCATCAACGCGAGCCCGACCTGCGTGCTTGCGTACGGCGACGGCAAGGGCGCTGTCGGCTATTTGGTCGGCGAGGAGAACCGCGGCCTCGAAACCATGTTCATCATGATGAACCACGCGCGCCTCGGCGTGGGCCTCGAAGGTGTGGCGCTGGCCGAGCGCGCCTACCAGCACGCGCGCGAGTATGCGAAGACGCGTGTGCAGGGGCGTGCGATAGGCCAGAAGAGCGGCGACCGCGTGACCATCATTCATCATCCCGACGTAAAGCGTATGCTGCTCACGATGAAGGCGCAGACTGAAGCGATGCGCGCGGTGGCGTACACCGCATCGGCGGCGCTCGACAAAGCGAACCATCATCCCGATGACAAGGAACGCCGCACGAACCAGGCACTGGTCGACTTTCTGATTCCGATCGTCAAGGGCTGGTGCACGGAGAGTTGCATCGACGTCGCTTCAGTCGGCGTGCAGATCCACGGCGGCATGGGATTCATCGAGGAAACCGGGGCCGCGCAGTATCTGCGCGACGCGCGCATCACGACGATCTACGAAGGCACCACCGGCATCCAGGCCGCGGATCTCGTCGGACGCAAAACCGGCTTCGAAAAAGGCGCGACCGCATTTGCCATTATCGACGACATGCGCAAGCTCGACGCCCAACTCGCCGCGAGCAAAAACGCCGATATCGCTGCCGCACGGGAAAATCTCAAGCGTGCCATCGACGGACTCACCGTCGCCACGCAATGGGTCGTCGATACATTCCCCAAAGATCCCAACGCGGTCGCCGCGGTGTCCGTACCGTTCCTGAAACTCTGGGGCACGGTGGCCGGCGGCTGGTTGATGGCGCGCGCGGCGCTGATCGCGGATGCAAAGCTTGCCGGCGGCGGCGATGCCGACTTCTGCCGCGCCAAGATTATTACCGCGCGTTTCTACGCCGAGCACATCCTGCCGCAGGCCGGCGGGCTGGTGAGCGCAGTGACGGGCGGCGCGGCTAGCGTGCTCGCCCTTACGGAAGAGCAGTTCTAGGGGCGACGCTGGGCGTGCGTTACAATGTCGAACGTTGCGCCATTTCAGGACAGAACTCATGAAACTTAAAGTCATCGTGCACGAAGCGGAAGAGGGCGGATACTGGGCGGAAGTGCCGGCGATTCCCGGTTGCGTTACCCAGGCGGAAACTCACGACGAACTGCTCAAGAATCTTCAAGAAGCAGTCGTCGGATGCCTGTCCGTTGATCTCAAGCACATCGAGATGTCGAAAAAGGACAAGGTGCTGGAGATCGCTGTTTGAAATCCGTCAGCGGGAAAGATCTCGCGCGGCTCCTCGAAAAACACGGCTGGGAATTAAAACGCGTAAACGGCAGCCATCACATTTATGCGAAACCCGGCAATCCAGCGCGAATCTCCCTTCCGATCCACGGCAACCATCCTCTCAAGACGGGATTGCTTCGACATCTGCTCAAGCTTTCAGGCATAGGCGAAGAAGAATTGTAACCGGCCCGGAATCCACCACGGGCGGTTCGACTTTGCAGTGGATGTGTCCCTCGCCATCACACCAGTGTCACCCCTATTTCGACGTAAATGGGAAATTTCAATCGCACTGAGCGTAGCCGGACTCTGGCATTGCGCGCATGTATTCGTGTCCGCTGAATTCGTAAAGGCGCAGACATGGCAAATCCACTGGTAGCTAGGCATATGCAGGCCTGTGAGCTCTAACGTCTTGGTGAACGGCGGGCGCGCACGATGGTTCCAATCGGCAAGGCCGCTTTCGCCCGTCCGTTCCACCTAAAGTTAGGCCACCCCCGCACCATGCCTGCCTATGCCGCCTTCAGAATGAAATCTACATGCATAGCCTCATACGGAAACTCGATGCCGTCCTCGGTGCGGTTGAGTAAGCCCGCGTTGATGAGCGCGGTCACGTCGGAATGCACCGCACGCACATCGCGGTTTACGCGCC
>JAYVME010000293.1:0-4181 GCA_043759115.1 Betaproteobacteria bacterium
GTACGGTCCCTGCGCCGACAGCCCGCGGTTGAATTGATGCGCCAGTTCGTCGAGGGTTTCCGCGCGCCCCGCATCCACGCCGCATCCTTTGGCGAGCGCGACCCAGTCAAGGTCGGGGCGGTCGAGCGTGAGCATGTCGATGGCCTTGCGGCCCGGCGTTCCCGCACCCACGTTCGCCAGCTCACCGTGGAGGATGCGGTAGGAGCGGTTGGCAAATATGATTACCATGACGTTCAGGTTCTCGCGCGCCATGGTCCACAGCGCCTGTAGCGTATACATGGCGCTGCCGTCGCCTTCCAGTGCAATAACTTTGCGCGCCGGCGCGGCGATGGCAGCGCCGGTCGCCACCGGCAGGCCCCAGCCGATCGCGCCGCCCATGATATTGAGCCAGTCGTGCGGCGGCGCGCTGTGCATGTGCGCGCCGAAGCTGCGTCCGGTGGTGACCGACTCGTCCACTATGACGGCGTCATCGGGTATCAACGCCGCGAGCAATAGCGCAATGCCGTCGAGCGTGACGGCGCCCGTGGGCGGCACCGGGCGCTTGAGGGACGTGACGCCGGCGGGCGGCGTGTTGAGCGCGCCGAGTTCCGCGGCGAGTGCGTCCAATGCCGCTTCGATATCGTCCGCGACGGTCGCCAGGCGCGTGACCGCGCAGCCGTCGGGAATCAACACGCTGGGTTTGCCCGGATACGCGAAAAACGAAACCGGCGATTTCGCGCCAATCAACAGGAGTTGACGCACATCTTTGAGAGTAGCGAGCGCGTTATCGACGACGTACGGCAGGCGATCCACGCGCACGCACCCGGCGCCGCATTCCATGCGCGCATTGTTGTACTCGGACATCAGCCGGCAGCCGGTTTTCGCGGCGATGCGGCCGGCGAGTTCCAGCGCTTTGCCGCGCAATGCAACGCCGCCCAGCATCAACATGGCCGGTTGATTGCACGTCAATGCGCGCGCAGAGGCGGCGATCGCGTCGGCGGTGACGCGATTGCGCGGCGCAGACGCGCGGGCCGTCGCCACCGCATCGGCTTCTCCCCATGCCGTATCGGCGGGCAGTATCAGGGTCGCGATATGCCCGGGCGCCGCGCGCGCCTGCTCGATTGCCAGCGCGCCATCCGCCGCGACGGTCTTGGCGCTGTGCGAAGTCTTGACCCAATCGGACATCGGGCGCGCAACACCTTCGATGTCGGAGGTCAGCGGCGCATCGTGCTTGATGTGATAACTCGCGTGTTCGCCCACGATGTTGACGATGCCGGAGCGCGCTTTCTTCGCGTTGTGCAGATTGGCGAGTCCATTGCCGAGCCCCGGGCCCAGGTGCAGCAGCGTCGAGGCCGGGTTGCCGGTCATGCGGTAATAGCCGTCCGCCGCTCCGGTCACCACGCCCTCGAAAAGTCCCAGCACGCAGCGCATGCCCTCCACCTTGTCGAGGGCGGCGACGAAATGCATTTCGGAAGTGCCGGGGTTGCTGAAGCAGACGGTTACCCCGTTGTTAACCAGCGTACGCACCAGGCTTTCAGCGCCATTCATAGCAGTATCGAGCTCCAGATAATCCGACGGTTATACGTTTCTGCTGGTGTTCGATACGCATGGCGTGAATCCGAGCCTGATTCCGAACATGCCGTTCGACACGTTGAAGGATTTAAGTCCCATCATGCTGATCGGCAAGTCGCCGATGGTGATTACCGCGCACCCCTCGTTTCCCTACAAGTCATTCGCCGAAGTATTGCGCGTCGCGAAAGCGAAGCCGGGCGAGGTCACTTATGGAACCATCGGCTCGTTATGCAGCGTGTAGAAACTGATCACCTGGCTGATGCCGCCGGTTTTCGCCGGCCGCACGTAAAGCAGCCCCACGTATTCCGAATCGTCGCGCTCAATGTCGGCCCGCACCCACGCCTGCTTGCCGCCGACGACTTGATCGATGGTTTGCATCGACGAATTGTCTCGGTTACCGTGTCACGCGTAGGCGGGGACTTCGACGTCCAGCGTCGTAACGCGGCGCAGTTCGCGGTGGTGGTTGGCGTCGTCGAACGGCGTCGAGCGATGCATGGTCGCAAGGTTGTCCCAGATCACGAGGTCGCGGTCGCGCCAGACGTGGCGGTAAACGTACTGCCGCTGGGTGGCGTGTTCCGTCAGGTCGCGCAGCAAAAGCCGCCCCTCGGGAACCGGCATCTCCATTACGCGCGTTGCGTGCGCCGCAAGGTACAGCGAGCGGCGGCCGGTGCGCGGATTGACACGCACCAGCGGATGCACCGCGCCTTTCAATTTTTCCAGTTCTTCCGGCGAAAATTCGAAGCCGAGCAACTGCCGCGAGTAGGCGATCGAATGGTGCACGTGCAGCCCCTCGATTTGTTTTTGGGTTGCGGCGTCGAGCGCGTCATACGCCGCCTGCATGTCGGCGAACTCGGTGTCGGCGTTGACTTTGGGGATGACGCGCGCCGACAGCGTCGAGTAACGGCCCGCCGGGTTCTGGAACGACGCGTCGGTATGCCAGAGGCGGTTGGCGAGCGAATACATGCGGTGGCGGTCGTCGGCTTTGAGGATGCGACCGGCATTGTTGACGTTCGAAATGTCGGCGATCGCGTCATTGTTGAAGCGGTTCTTGCCCAGCGCCGCGGCGCCGGGCTTCATGTGCAGCGCGCCGCCGAAGCGCTCGGCGAATGCGAGTTGTTCGGTGTCGGTAAACGGCTGGTCGCGGAACACGAGCACGCCATGCTCGTCCATCCCGCCGACGAGGGCATCGAGCGTCGCGCGGTCGTGGACCTGCCGCAGATCGAGCGGGCTCGTTTCCGCGCCGACATGCGGGTGCAGTTTACGGAAAGTAACGGCCATGTCTTTCTCCTCGGGCAGGCAGGTTCCCGCCGGTACTGATTGAACTGTCGGATTAAACATATCACAGCGGACGGTGGTTGGGTAATTCGGTGATCCAGTGATTAGGAGGCGGTCTCAAAAATCCGTTCGCCCTGATGTATAGAAGGGCGAAGAGGGTTCATGGTCTGCGCATTGAGTGCGTATTTGTCCTAAAATATCCGCATGAATCTGCAACAGATCAATATCGAGTTTGTCGCCGAGCAGGACCGGCTGTTGATGCGGCTCGCCAGCGGCGACCGCACCGAGATACTGCTGTGGCTGACGCGGCGCTGCGTCAAGCTCTTGTGGCCGCAACTGGTGAAGATGGCCGAGTCGGCGCCGATCATCGCGCAGCAGGCGGCACCCGAGGCGCGGCAGGCGCTGCTTGACATGGAACGCGAGCGCGCGCTGGCGAAGGCGAATTTCTCCAAACAGTATGACAACGCGGGCCGCGAGCGGCCGCTCGGCACCGACCCGCTCTTGATCGCGCGCATGAACACCGGCCGCAACGATCAGGGACAACACGTGCTGGCGCTGGCGCCGCGCGACGGCACCGGCCTCAATCTCGCGATGGACGACACGCTGCTGCACGGGTTGTGCAAATTATTACAGGACGCGGTTGCGCGCGCCGAGTGGGACATCCAGCTCGTGCTGCCGACCGGGGTGACGCCCGCCGGCGCCGAGCGCGCGCCGAAAGTGTTGAACTGACCCATGGCCAAACGCTGGCAACAGCGCCCCGCCGGTTCGAACTGGGGCGAATTCGGGGACGACGACCAACACGGGCGGTTGAATCTGCTGACGCCCGAGCGCCGCCTGCGCGCGTTGCAGGAAGTGAAGACGGGCGAGGTGTTCTGCCTGTCGCATCCGCTCGACCGCCCCGGCGGCAACCTTCTCAATGCGTTTCGTTTCCCGCCGATTTTTCATCCGGTGCACCGCAACGGCGAGTTGTATTTCAACCTCGCCATGGAGAAGACCGATCCGCGCTACACCGACGTCGGTTCCGACGAGGCGATCATGCTGTATTCGCAGTACTCGACGCATTGGGACGGTTTTGCGCACAAGGGAACGGTGTTCGACGCGGACGGCGACGGCATCGCCGAGAAGGTTTCGTATAACGGTTTCAAGCTCGTCGACGCTGCCGGCCGCGGTCTCCACGGAGAACTCGGCGCGGTCGCGCTGTCGGTTGCCGAGATGGCCGAGACCGGCGTGCAGGGCCGCGCGGTGATGCTGGATCTCCGCCATCATTTCAAGGACGAGCGCGTGGCGGTGACATGGGAAATGCTCGAGCGCGTGATGCAAGACGATGCGGTGACGGTGGAAAAGGGCGACATCGT
>JAYVME010000294.1:0-4181 GCA_043759115.1 Betaproteobacteria bacterium
TTGACCGAGCTGTAAGCGATTTCGCCCACGAATCCGACCCACGAATTCCCAACCCTGTGCATTGACCATCTTGAACCAGGTTGCGTGAAATCCCGCGTCAGTCATCACAATGGGTTTGCATCCAGGCGGCAGTATCTGCGCGAGACGGCGTAGAAATTTCCGATGTACGCCAGGATTTGCTAGCCGCTTCTGCGGATGCACTTCTTCATAGAGCGTGACCGAGCGTCCGTCCACCACCACGCTGGCACGTAACAATTGCCAGAGTTGATCGTGCGTCAGATCAGACCAGTCAACCACGATCAAGATTTGCGGCAAGCCTTCCAGCCAACGCAGCGCAAGACACCGATACAATTCACCGAACGCAACGTGCAGTCCCGTATTGCCCAGCAACCGGTCCACGCTCTTGAGTCGATGCTTCAAGGCGCTGCCCCCGCCAAGACTGAGTGCGATGGCCGACAGGCTGGTGATACCACCGCGAAGAAGTCCCGCCGTAGCCCGCAGCAACGCACCAGCTCGCTTGGCGTGCATGGAATTCAAACACGGCCCCAACACTCGCGTTAAGATTGCTTCTGCATGCATGGCATGCCTCACTTTTTCGTTTCGACAACGAAAAGCGTGGCATCCAGTGCCATGCATGCACCGTTTTTACTCAAACACTACACGTAACGGATTGATTGTACAAGTTCAAATGCGGGGAAACCTCAGGGTCTAACCCTAGATGAGCTGGCCGCCAAGAGCGGCGTAAGTCGTGCATCGATATCAAAGATTGAGCGTGGGGCTGTGAACCCGACAACCAGCATCTTGGGCATCGCTCATGCGCGTTTCCAGCGTCCGGTATCCGTGGCCTTATACAAGACGTAATTCTCCGCGTTTAGTTGAATAAGGCACTGGCACTTCAGTTTCATACGGAGGCTCGCGCGAATGAGATCGAGCGATGGTTGATTGGACATGCGTGTGAGCTTGCGGCCGCCAGTATTGACCTCGAGGCTTTGCGTAATGATTCAATCAGGTTCGGCCCGGGTTTGGAGGCGTGTGCTCGCCAGGCTTTGGTGGCATGGCTCACGCAGGCTGGTCTGATCACCCCGCATTCAGTTAGCAATCCAGAATCAGGAAAACCGTTAAAATAAGGCCACATGGAAGTTGCATTGCAGCGCACTTACGATGCGACGCCGGAGCCCAAGCTGGTTGTCGCGCTCGGCGATTGCGGCTGCACCGGCGGGATATTCGGCGAGAGCTATGCGAGCCGCGGCCGCGTGTCGAACGTGATCCCGGTCGACGTCGCGGTGCCGGGTTGTCCGCCGACGCCGTTCGCGATCATGCAGGGGATACTGACGGCGATCTCAACCCGTAAGGGCTGAAACAGTAAGGGCTGAAACACTCGATGTGAAGGACTAAAAGGAGGAAAATAAGCAATTGGCTTACTTTTATAGTAATATCATACTTTAATTAAATAGATGGAATTTTCATGGATTCCTACATGACCAGCAAGGGCCAGATCGTCATTCCCTCCAGGATACGGCGGAAGTTTGGAATCAAGGAGGGTACGCGTGTGCAGGTGGACGTCGATGAGCAGGCGCATCGAATCATTCTGACGCCCGTCACACGCGATTACATTCAGAATTTGCGCGGAAAATACAAGGGCAAGCGTTTGTTGACGGCGCTGGCAGCGGAGAAAAAACGCGAACGGGAACTCTAATGCCGCGCAAACCAAAGGCGTTGGTGCTTGATTCGTGGGCGGTACTGGCGTATCTCGGCGACGAAGCGTCCGGACAGGAAGTCGCCGACCTAATTGCGAACGCCCATGAAAACCGCGTTCCGATGTACATGTCCATCGTAAATGCGGGAGAGGTCTGGTACATCCTCGCCAGAGAAATTTCCGAGGCGAAAGCCGATAGCGCGGTGACCGATCTGACAGGTCTCGGCATCGAATTGATCGGCGTCGATTGGCCCATTACGCGGATAGCCGGAACATTCAAGGCGCGCTACAAAATGTCCTACGCGGATTGCTTTGCCGCGGCACTCGCGAAGGACCGTAAATCTGACCTCGTCACCGGGGACAAGGAATTCAAGCAGGTCGAGGGGGAAGTCAGTATTCGCTGGCTCTGATTGTTTTGGCAGGGAGACATGATTGTTATCAACACAGCTTCCGATCAGAAGATGTACCGGAAATAGTTTACGAACAGGCGTTTACTGAAAACGATGAAGCAACGCGAGCCGCAGAAATTTGCTTGAATTTCGACCAGGCGTTGCGGCTCCTCGAACAAGGGAAAGGCGGAAGAAATCGGCCGTAATAGAAAAGGCGCGGCAGCATTGGTTACTTGCGCATCGTGCCCACCGACGCCGTTCGCGATCATGCAGGGTATACTGACTGCAATCTCGGTAAAGAAAAGCGGTTAAATAACTAAATTCGGACGGGAGGAGATCATGCTTGGATTGGCATTGCGTCTATTGCGTATCATCGCTTTGCTCGCGGCATGCGCATCCGCGCTGCCGCTCAGGGCCGAAGTGTCCGAAGTGCGTATTTCCAAACAATACGGCCTGCCTTATCTTTCCGTCGTCGTCGTCGAACAACTGCGCCTGATCGAAAAGTACGCCAAGGCGCAGGGGCTGGGCGATGTCAAGGTGAACTGGGTGACGATAGGCAGCGGCGGCACGTCGACCGACTCGCTGCTCGCCGGCAATCTCGATTTTGTCACCAGCGGCATGAGCAACATGCTGCTCTTGTGGTCGCGCACCGGCGGCCAGGTGAAGGCGGTGTCCGCGGCGTCCGCCGTGCCGCTGATCCTGGTCACGCGCAACCCTAACGTGAAGACCATCGCCGACTTCACCGAGAAAGACAAGATCGCGGTGCCGACGGTGAAGGTGTCGATGCAGTCGACGATCCTCGGTATCGCCGCGCAGAAGATGTTCGGCGAGGCGGGGCGCGGCAGGTTCGACCCGTTCACGGTGGCGATGTCGCACCCCGATGGGACCATTGCGTTACTCTCCGGCGCAGGCGAGGTCAACAGCCATTTTTCGGCGCCGCCGTACCAATATCAGGCACTGAAGGCGCCCGGCGTTCACGCCGTTCTGAATTCAACCGACGTCATGGGCGGGCCCGCGACCATCACGGTGATTTTCGGCACGGTCAAGTTCCACGATGCCAACCCGAAGACGATTGCGGCAATCTACGCGGCCATGGGTGAGGCCATGGATTTCATCATCAAGGACAAGCGCGCGGCCGCAGACCTTTACCTGAAGGCGACCAAGGAGAAAATCGGGAT
Source organism: Betaproteobacteria bacterium (assembly GCA_043759115.1). GTDB lineage: Bacteria > Pseudomonadota > Gammaproteobacteria > Burkholderiales > SG8-41 > PALSA-1004. The sequence goes on from JAYVME010000294.1 coordinate 3,264, forward strand.
CGACGAACTCGCCGCGATGATGGAGATGCCGGGCTTTGCTTACACGCAGGCGCCGAATGGCACGCTGAGATATGCCGAACAGATGTTCAAGACGGGCGTCATCAAGACGCAGCCGTCGAGTTGGAAGGATGCGTTTTTCCCCGAGGCGCACGGCCTGCCGGGAAACTGAGGCGGTAAAAAAATCTTGAACCGCAAAGGTTTCTTTTCAATACCCCCGTGCGGGGTACGCCAGGGAAAAGTAGGCGAGGCGGGCGGCGCCGGATTTGGAGTTTGCAATTTCATCGCTATATTCATGACAACCGCGACGGCTCTCTTTTGAATACCGATACCACCAAGTCCGACCGTAAGGCGCAGATCGACACTCTGCTGCTCAAACTTCCCGGAGTCAGTGCCAGAAAAATCAACGGCCTTGACGCCTACTTCGTAGCCGACAAGATGTTCGCCTGCATCAGCGGCGACGGCGTCGGGCTGCGCCTGTCCGTTGCCGCCGCGACCGAATTGCAGTTCTCAAGGGATAACATCGTGCCGTTTCAGCCCGGCGGCATGGCAAGTTCGCGGGAATGGATACAAATCAACCGCGCGGATGGGGCCGAGTATGAGAAGGATCTTGAACTGTTTCAGGCCTCGCTCGATTTTGTGAAAGCCGCCCGGTCCCGCTAGGTCGGCAGCGTTGCGGTGGCGCCCTTTTGTCGTGCCAAGTCGATGCTGTCCCGCTGACCAATTCTCCTGTCCGGTCGTAAATTCAGTTCGAGCGTGGTTCGTCTGCAATTCCCAAAAAAAAAGAGCCTCTCGCGAACGAGAGGCTCTTCGGTCAGACAGCCCTTTCGTGGAGGGCGTATCCAACGGGGACTATATCAGTGACGGCATTCCGCCGGCACGTACTTCCATTGGTTCGAGTTAGTGGCGGTCGAGCACTGC
>JAYVME010000295.1:0-4180 GCA_043759115.1 Betaproteobacteria bacterium
CAGGTATTCATGGGCGGCGTCATGCTCGGCTGCCGCGCGCTGGATAACGGCGAGAGTTTCGAAGTCGGGCACGTGTTCGCGGGATTCAAGCAGAACACCAGTGATCTCGTCGTGCTCGGCGTGCTGGCGTTGGTCGGGTGGATCATTGCCTTCATACCGGCGATTTTGATCATGGGCGGCGGCGCTTTCATGGCGATGATGCGCGGCGGCGGACACATGGCGAATTTCGGCGCGCTGGGCCTGACGTTTCTGCTTGCCATGCTGGTGGCGCTCGCGCTGGCCCTGCCGGTCTATATGGCCCTGTGGTTTGCGCCGTCGCTCATCGTTTTCAACAATTTGAAGCCGGTCGACGCCATGAAGGCGAGTTTCCTGGCGTGTCTCAAAAACCTCGTGCCGTTCCTGCTCTACGGGATCATCCTGCTCGTATTGTGCATGGTGGCTGCGATCCCGCTGGGGCTGGGGTTTCTCGTGCTCGGACCGGTGGCGATCGCGTCGATCTACGCCGGCTATCGCGATATTTTCGTCGCGGGTTAGCGCGCGCTGCCCGCACGTACCGTTTGCCGTCGGAAAAACCGGAGTAGCCCATGGGTTGTTGCCATCATTATTTTGCGCCAACCGCGGACGGCGACAACGCATTCACCATCGACGCTTCCACGCTGACGTTCGGCGCCGGCTGTCTTAAGGAAGCCGGCGACCAGGCGCGCGCGCTGGGCATGAAGAAAGTCGGCATTTACACCGACAAGGGCGTGAAAAAACTTCCGCCGCTGCAGACGGTGACGACTGCGCTCAAAGCCGCCGGCATCGATTACGCGATATACGACGAAGTGCGCATCGAGCCGACCGACGTATCCTTCAAGGCCGCCACCCGCTTTGCCGTCGACGGCGGATTCGACGGATTTTTTTCGGTCGGCGGCGGTTCGGTGATGGACACTTGCAAGGCGGCGAACCTGTACTCGACTTATCCCGCCGATTTTCTGACTTACGTGAATGCGCCGGTCGGCGGCGGCCAGCCCATCCCCGGGCCGTTGAAGCCGCACATCGCCTGTCCGACCACCTGTGGCACGGGTTCCGAAGCGACCGGCATCGCGATTTTCGATTTGCTCGCGATGAAAGCGAAGACCGGCATCCAGTCGCGGCTCCTGAAGCCGACCACCGGTCTCGTCGATCCCGAAGTCACGCGTACGCTGCCGTCGACGATTGTTGCGTCGACGGGTTTCGACGCGATGTCGCACGCGCTCGAGACGCTGACGGATGTGTCGTACGCGCGGCGCGCGCGGCCCGCCCGTCCGAGCGCGCGCCCGCCGTCGCAAGGTGCGAATCCGTTCAGCGACATGGTCGCGTTCGAAGCGCTGGGACTGGTCGGCAAATATCTGGTGCGCGCGGTTAACGATCCGTCCGACTTTGAGGCGCGCGCCGAGATGATGTACGCCGCCACGCTCGCCGGCATTGCGTTCGGCAACGCGGGCTGTCATCTGCCGCACGGCATGTCGTACGCGGTGTCGGGCCTGGTGCGCGACTATCGCGCGCCGCATTATCCGCAGCACGAGCCGTTCGTGCCGCACGGCATGTCGGTGGTGCTCAATGCGCCGTCGGTTTACCGCTTCACCGCGAGCGCATGTCCCGACCGTCATCTCGATGCCGCACAACGTCTGGGCGCCGACATGCGCGGCGCAACCCCCGCTGACGCCGGCGAAGTACTGGCGGGGCAGATTATCAAGTTCATGCAGGCGACGAAGTTTCCCGGCGGCTTGGGCTCGATCGGCTTTTCCGAGCGCGACCTCGATGCACTGGTGGAAGGCACGTGGCCGCAACAGCGCGTGATCAGAAACGCGCCGCGCGAAGTCAGCCGTGACGATTTGCGCGAACTTTTTCGCGGCGCGATGGCATACTGGTAATACTGGATATCGCAGATGCCGTCGAGAACAAATTTTCTGCGCGTGCGGGAAGTCGCCGCCGGCGGCGCACCGCGCAGGGATCCCGGTTTCTAGTTGCAGCGCTCACCGTTCTTTCCGTACGTGCTGCTCGCCATTGCCGTGCTGTTCTGGGCCGGCAACTGGGTGATCGCGCGCGCGCTGCGCTTTGACGCGCCACCGGTAGCGCTCGCTTTCTGGCGCTGGTTCATCGCGCTCGTCATTTTGTCGCCGCTCGCGTATGCAGAAGTCCGCCGGCATTGGCGCGTTGTGCTGCGCTCGTGGCGTGTGCTGTGCTTGCTGGCATTGATGGCCATCGTGTTGAATCACATACCCGTATACATCGGATTGCGCGCGACCACGGCGATTAACGGTGCATTGCTGAACTCCGTGACGCCCATCGTGATTTTCATATTGTCGCGCGTGCTGGTCGGCGAGCGCGTGGCGGCCATGCAAGTGCTTGGCGTCGCGATTTCGCTGTGCGGAGTGATTGCGATCGTCGCGCGCGGCGACGTTACGGTGTTTGCCACCTTGCAGCTCAATGACGGGGATTTGTGGGTGTTGCTGGCCACATTCGCATGGGCCGTTTATACAGTAGCCCTGCGCTGGCGGCCGGCGGAACTCAATCCGCTCGCGCTGTTGTGGACGATCTCGGCGATAGGCGTGGTCGCCATGTTGCCGTTATACGGTTGGGAAATGGCCGCCGGCCGCACGTTGCACGTGACGTCGACCGTTGTGGCCGGTATTGTCTACATGGGCGCGTTGGCGACAGTCGTTGCTTACGTATTTTGGGACCGCGCGGTGCAGCAGGTCGGGCCGAATCGCGCGGGGCCGTTCATGTACCTGATGCTCGTCTATACGCCGCTGCTCGCGATCGTGTTTCTGGACGAACGCATTTATCTTTACCATTTCGTCGGTTGTACGCTGATACTGGGCGGAATCTACCTCACCGCGCGCGGCCATCGCGGTTCGGCGCGCTATACGTCGTGATGCATTTGCATGTAGCGACGGGTGCTTCGATGCAGGACGGAGCGGAAAGCCCGATCTACGATGAGCCCGACCACCCCCAACGACAACAGGCCGACGAAGAGTTGGTCCGTCTGCAGCAACAGTTGCGAATTCATGATGAGAAAACCCAGCCCCTCCCGCGCACCGATGAGTTCCGCCGCGACTATCCCCATGAACGAAAATCCCAGCGCAACGCGCATGCCGGTGAGGATGAACGGCACTGCGGACGGCAGGACTACTTTTAAAAACACCTCGTACTCGGTCGCGCCGAGGCAGCGCGCGGCGCGTATGCGGGTGATCGGCGTGCGCGACACGCCGGCTGCCGTATTGAGCAGCACAATGATCACCGTCGCGTAGATTATGATGAAATACTTCGACATCTCGCCGATGCCGAACCACAGCATCGCGAGCGGTACGATGGCGACCGGAGAGATCGGCCGGATCAACTCGAGTATCGGCTCGGCGAGCTCGCGCGCGAGCCAGAAGCGGCCCATGACGGCGCCCAGCATGATCCCGCTCACGCAGCCTATGACGTAGCCGATAAGCACGCGGCGCAGGCTCACGCCGATATGCATGAAAAGTTCGCCGCTTTTCAGCATGCCCCACGCCTTGGCAAACGTCGCTTCCGGCGTCGGCACGAGCGCGGAATTGAACAGCGTGCCGACCGACAGATGCCACGCGATCAGGATGACGGCGAGCGACAGCGCCGCCATGGCGGCCTGCCGCAGCAATCGCGTCATGCGGATATGCCAGTCGCTGCGCGTATCGCCGGCTTGTGCGTGCGGCACGCTCATGCGAGCTTCCGCTCGCTGGCGCGCGCGTTCTGAACCTCTTCCTGCAACAGATCTTCAAGCAAGCGTGTCAGTTCCACGAATTCCGGCGCGGTGCTGTTGCGCGGCTGCGCAATGTTGACCTCGATCCTGCGCTTGATGGTCGCGGCGGGGCCGTGCGTCATCAACGCCACGTGCGTACCGAGCAGCAACGCTTCGATGATGTCGTGCGTGACGTAGACGATGGTGCGGCCGGTTTGTTGCCAGATGCGCGACAGCTCGCGCTGCAACAGCCGTTTCGTAATCGCGTCGAGCGCGGCAAACGGCTCGTCCATCAGCAGGATCTCCGGCTCCATGATGAGCGCGCGCGCGATCTGCACGCGCTGCTTCATGCCGCCCGAGAGTTCGAACGGGAACTTGTGCGCGTGCTCGGTGAGTCCCACCATGCGCAGGTAGCGCGCGAGCTGGTCGCGCGCGGGCCGCGCGCGCGAA
>JAYVME010000296.1:0-4174 GCA_043759115.1 Betaproteobacteria bacterium
GGACCGTCCACGGGCATGCCCACGCGCACTCAGCAATCGGACGTGATCGCATGTGCTTACGCCTCGCATGGCGACACCAAACACGTGCTGCTGTTTCCCGAGGACCCGACCGAATGTTTCGAATTCACGGCCAAGGCGCTGGACCTCGCCGAGCGGCTGCAGACGCCGGTCTTCCTGATGACCGATCTCGACATCGGCATGAATACGCGCCTGTGCGCGCCGCTGCAATGGGACGACAAACAGGTCTACGACCGCGGCAAGATCATGACCGCCGGGATGCTCGACGCCGGCCGCGATTTCGGCCGCTACCTTGACGTCGACGGCGACGGAATTACGTACCGCACCTATCCCGGCACGCACGCCACGCGCGGCGGTTACTTCACGCGCGGCACGACCAAGAACCGCTACGCGGGGTACAGCGAGGCGGGCCCGGACTACATCGACAACGTGCAACGGCTGTTGCGGAAGTTCGAATCCGCCAAGAAGCTGGTGCCGGCACCCTTGCTCTATCCGGCGGACAAGCCGGCGAGATTTGGCGCGATTTTTTACGGTTCCACGAGTCCCGCGATGCGGGAGGCGCTGGATATACTCGCGGGACGCGGCATTCACGTCAACGCGCTGCGCGTGCGCGCTTTCCCGTTCCAGGACGAGATCAACGACTTCGTCGCCTCGCACCCGTGGGTATTCGTGATCGAGCAGAATCGCGACGCGCAGTTGAAAACGTTGCTCATCAACGAAGCCAAAGTCAATCCGTCGCGCCTGCTGTCGGTCCTGCATTACGACGGCACGCCGATTACCGCGCGCTTCATCGTCGACCAGATTTCGCGGCACGCCGCCGCGCGCACGGTGGTACCGTTGAAGAAGGTGGTGTCATGACTTATCTTGCCAAACCCAAGCTGCATCATCCCGACCTGCCGAAAAACACGGTCGGCCACACGCGCCGCGACTATGAGGGCAGAATATCGACCTTGTGCGCGGGCTGCGGCCACGACTCGATTTCGGCGGCGATCATTCAGGCCTGCTGGGAAACCAACATAGAACCGCACAAGGTAGCCAAGCTGTCGGGCATCGGCTGTTCATCGAAAACACCCGACTATTTCCTGGGCAACTCGCACGGCTTCAACAGCGTGCACGGCCGCATGCCGTCGGTCGCCACCGGCGCCAACCTCGCGAATCACGAGCTCTTGTATCTCGGCGTGTCGGGCGACGGCGACTCCGCGTCGATCGGCCTCGGTCAGTTCGCGCACTGCATGCGCCGCGGCGTGAACATGGTTTACATCGTCGAAAACAACGGCGTCTACGGCCTCACCAAGGGCCAGTTTTCCGCCACCGCCGACAAAGGCTCGAAATCCAAGCGCGGCATCGCCAACAACGACGAGCCCATCGACATGGTGGGCCTGGCGCTTCAGTTGGGGGCGAGCTTCGTTGCGCGCAGTTTCTCGGGCGACAAGGACCAGCTCGTGCCGTTGATCAAAGCGGCCATCGAGCATAAGGGTGCCGCGTTCATCGACGTCGTGTCGCCGTGCGTCGCCTTCAACAACCATTCCGGCTCGACCAAGAGCTACGATTATGTGCGCGAGCACAACGAGGCGGTCAACCGGCTTGATTTCATCACCGGCCGCGAGGAAATCACGACCGAATACGCGCCCGGCACGGTGACTACCGTCACGCAGCACGACGGCAGCGTGCTGCGCCTGCGGAAATTGCACCCGGAATATGACGCAACCGATCGGCTGAAAGCGATGGATTACATCCAGCAGCACCACGCCAGGGGCGAGGTCGTGACCGGGCTACTCTACGTCGATCCCGATTCTTCCGATCTGCACGCGCACCTCAACACCGTCGACACGCCTTTAAACCGCCTGTCCGAGCGCGACTTGTGCCCGGGCTCGGAGGCGCTGGAAAAAATCAACGCCGCGTTACGCTAGACTGCGCGCCTCGCGGGCAGTCTTTGCAGGTCTCCGGTTGCGCACCGGGCTACTAACAGCCGCCAGCCACGACCGCGCGGCTTGATCGAGGAACAACGATGCTCGACTGGTTGACCGCGCAGAAAACCGATCATCCGATGCACAGCATCGAAGAGGCGGAGAGGTTGCTGACCGGCTTGTCCGGCGAACCGCTGCAAGCGCTCGAAGAAGTGGCGTCGTGGCTGACCACCCTCGCGCAGGCGGCGGGTTTCAGCTTGGCAACCCGCATGGCGGTTATCCGGCTGGTTGACGAATCCGGTCAACCGTTCGAGCCCGAACTCACCCGGCTATATTTCGACGCGCGCGCACAGTCCGAATTCGAGCGCATGCAACTCTGGCAGGCCGCGCTGCACTTCTGGGAGCGCGTGGAACACGCTTATCGCGTGTGTATCGACGAATTGCAGCGGGACCCGAAACTGCTACGGACGTACCAGGACGAGTTAGCGTTGTTAATAGTGCGCATGCTGCGCGCGCTGGCGAACCAGGCGCGCCTCTTGCGCCTGCGCTACATTCCGGTGCGCGAGGCGTTGTGGCAGGCACTGTTCGATGTATACCGCGCGAGCGAAATTGCCGGCTGCGACAATCAACGCGTCATCGCGTACCCCGGGGACACGCTGCCCACCTCCGCGCGCCAGGAACTGCTGCGCGCCGCGATGCTCGACACCGTGCAGCCGGATTCGATGTTGCCGCATGAAACAGAACTTGCGGCGCGCATTACCGCGCGCTACGCGGACGCATTTCTGTTCGATCCCGCGCCCAAAGCCGGGTGCAACTGGACTCTCGATCTTGCGGCTTCGCGCCCGCCGGAACTCGCAACCGGCGTCGCGGCGCTGCGACCGACCGCGCGCTTTTTCGGCGCCGGCGCCGTCATGGTCAAGCTCAATGAAGTCATCCGGCGGCTGACCGCGGAACCCAGCGCCAAGGAGCAGCGCTTCGGCGCGGAATATACCTCGCAGGAAAAATTGCGCGTGTTAAGACGCCTGACCCGCCATTGGGGCGAGCATCCGCCGCAGCGCAGCGAGATACGCCGCAGCGTCACCGCCACGCTTGCCGTTACGTGCGGGTTTGCGGCCGCCTGCCTGCGCATACCGCGCGCGCAGTTCCGCGGCTGGCGCCGCGTCCTGGACACGATGGATGCAGCGCTCCTCACCCGCCTCGGCATCACCGCCGACCCGGTGGCGCTCCCGGCGCAGGAAACCTGGACTCAGCACGACACAAGCACATGGGGAATGAGCGCGGCAATCCCGCGCGCAAGCGAGGCCACCGTCACGATCGGCACGCTGTGCACGCTCAAGAGCGGCGACCCGTTGTGGTGGATCGGCGTGGTGCGGCGGCTGTATCGCGATAATGACGAGCACGTGAACGCCGGCATCGAGGTGCTCGCCAAAAAACCCGCGACGGTGTTGCTGCGCCGGATCGGTCACGGCGGCATGAGCGTGCAGGACTGGTCCAAGGCATCGGATGCGACCGGCAACGACTACCTCAACGTGATCCTGCTCGGCGCGAGCAGGACCGAGAAGCGGCGGCACGAATTGCTGCTTGCGCGCGGCGAATTCATCGCCGGCCTGGTCTATGAAGCGATGCTCGGCGATGACAAGCAGCACTTCAAGCTCGAAGAACTGATCGAACACGGCGAGTGTTTCGACCGCGTAAGTTTTACCCGCGTGTCGAACGCCCAGGCGAGCGTCAGCGCGCCGGCCTGAACGCGCGCAGTCCGCCGCTAGCGTCGCACGCCCGGCGTTTCGATCGGCAAGCCGCTCGCGCGCCACGCCAGATACAGCTCGAGATCGAGAAATTCCGCGGCGCCCTGCGGCAGCAGTTCCGCACGCACGCCAGACAGACAGCTTCTGAACCGCCGGTGCAAGGATCCCATGGTTTGCCATTCGAGCCGGTAGATCGGGTACGCCACGCCGTGGCCCTGACTGATCGTTTCAGGTCCGAGTTTGCGGCCCCAGTTTTCCTGATGACATTGCGCGCATGACAGATTCATCTGTCCCATGCGCCGGTAGTACATGGCGCGCCCGGCTTCGAAATTATGGCGGTTTTGCCAGTCGATGGTGACATTGACCGGCATGCCGCGCGACTGGTGCGCGACATACGCGCCAATCGCCAGCAGTTCCGCCGACTCGCGTTTGAACGGCTCCGCCTGCTGACGGCGCTCGCGGCACTGTTCGATGCGGCCTTCGAGGTTGATCAGACGCGCGCTG
>JAYVME010000297.1:0-4173 GCA_043759115.1 Betaproteobacteria bacterium
GACTGGAACGGTTTTGCGCAGCGCCGCGCGCAGTCGGCTACGAACGGCAAGCTGCGCGGCATCGGCATCTCGACCGTGATCGAGAACACCGGCGCCGGCAACGCGGAGAAAGACGAAGTCGAATTGCGCGTGGATGCGAGCGGCGGCATCGAGGTGCACACGGTTTCAAAAGCCCAGGGCCATGGCCACGAGACCACTTTTGCCGCGGTCGTGGCGGACGCGCTGGGCGTGCCGCATGCACAAGTCAAAGTCGTGCAGTGCGCGCCGGGCAACATGCTGCAGGGCAACCACACCGGCGGCTCGCGCAGCGCGGTGGGCGCCGGCAGCGTGTGCTATCTCGCGGCGCAGAAGCTCATCGAAGAAGGCAAGGCGCTCGCCGCGCTTGAATTAAAACTCGAGCCCTCACAGATTATTTATGCCAACGGCGAATTTCGTTCCGGCGAATCGCCGCGCGCGGTGAAGCTTGCCGATCTCGCGAAGACGAAGACGCTGCATGTCGTCGCCGAAGGCAAGTTCGGCTCCACCTTCCCCAACGGCTGTCACATCGCCGAGGTCGAAGTCGATGCCGAAACGGGCGCGGCTGAAATCGTCGCGTACTGCGCGGTCGACGATTGCGGCGTCGTCATCAATCACGCGATCGTGGAGGGCCAGTTGCATGGCGGCGTGGTGCAGGGCGCGGGCCAGGTATTCGGCGAGCACATCGTCTACGACCGCGAGTCCGGGCAGCCGCTGACCGCGAGCTTCATGGACTATTACATGCCGCGCGCCGGGTTGTTGCGCGAGCTGCGCGGCGAAGAACATCCCACGCCGAGCAAGGTCAGCCCGCTCGGCGTCAAAGGCGTGGGTGAGTCCGGCTGCACTGCGTCGTTGCCGGTGCTCGTCGCCGCGACCATCGACGCGCTGCGACCGCTCGGTGTCAGCCATCTAGACATGCCGCTGACGCCGTCCAAGCTATGGCACGCGATGCAGACGGCAAAGCGCGCATAACCTAGTCGGGTTTGATACCCTGCGTCTTGATGACGCCGCTCCAGCGCGCGATCTCGGACTTGATGTGGCGCTCGAGTTCCTCCGGCGTGGTGCCGCGCGGCTCGAAACCGAGCGCTGAAAATCTTTCGCGTGTTTCGGCCGATTGCACCACGCGGTTGATCGCAGTGTTCAGGCGGTCTATCACCGGGCGCGGCAGGTTGGCCGGTCCCACGATGCCAAACCAGTTGACGACTTCGAAATCGGGAATGCCGCTCTCGGCGATGGTCGGCACGCCGGGCAATAACGGCGTTCGCGCATTCGCGGCGACGCCGATCGCCTTGATCTTATGCGTGCCGAGCATATTCGAGATGGAGCCCAGCGCGGCAAACAGGGTCGAGACCTGTCCGCCGATCAGCGCGGTGAGCGCGACGTTGGCCCCCTGATAGGGGATGTGCACCATATCGGTTTTGGTGCGCGCCTTAAAGAACTCCATGGCGAGGTGCGTGATCGCGCCCACACCCGACGAGCCGTAGTTGATCTGTCCCGGTTTCGATCTCGCCAACGCAACCAGTTCTTTCGCCGAACGCACGGGCAGCGACGGGTGTATCACCAGTACCTGCGGCGACACCGCCATCAACGTGATCATCGAGAAGTCGCGGAGCGGGTCGTACGGCGTCCGCGGTTGCAGCACGGGATTGATGGCATTGGGTCCCGGGTTCGCCAGCAGCAGGGTGTAGCCGTCGGCCGGCGCGCGCGCGACGAGTTCCGCACCGAGCGCGCCGCCCGCGCCGCCGCGATTTTCGACGATCACCGGTTGACCCAGCGGTTCGGCCAGCCGCTGGCTCACCACCCGCGCGATGATGTCATTGGCGCCGCCTGGTGCAAACGGAACAACTATCCGAATCGGCTTGGCCGGAAAAGTTTGCGCAAAGTCCGCCGTTGCAACGATGCATAAGCACATTGCAGTGATGATCCGCAATGCCGCATGGCATGCTTGTTCCATTATTTCCCCAGTCGATTTTATCTTGCCGCGTATTGCGTGTTATAAAGCTAACACACATAACAATCAATTTTAGTTTGGAGAAATATTGAGCAAGAACAAGACGTCATCGGGCCTGATGGCGATGGCTACCGCAACGGCAGCCGACTACAAGCGCGATCCGACCCGCTGGGGCAGCGCGGAGGTGGCCGCGCACTTCCCCGATTTTGCGCATCTGGATGTGCGCACAAGCGGTGCGGTCATTCGTCTGCGCCATGGCGGCTCCGGCCCTCCTTTGCTGCTCGTCCACGGTAACCCGCAGAATCATACGTGCTGGTACAAGATCGCGGCGCGTCTCGCCAAACACTATCACGTCATCCTGCCCGATCTGCGCGGTTACGGCGACAGCTCGCTGCCCGAATCCGGTCCGGATAACATCAACTTCAGCTTCCGCTCGATGGCGCAGGATCTGCTCGAAGTGATGGACCAGTTGGGCTATGAAAAGTTTTATGTGGCGGGTCACGATCGCGGCGCGCGCACTACGCACCGCATGTGCATGGACCACCCCGAGCGCATCCTCAAAGTGTGCCTGATGGACATCGTGCCCAACCATTACGTCTGGACGCACACCACCAAGAACTGGGCGATCGGCACGTGGCACTGGGGCTTCATGGCGCAGCCGGAGCCGTTTCCGGAACGCCTGATCAGCGCGGTGCCGGCCGAGTATTTTTTGAAGAGCCGCATGGCGATCCGCGGCGGCACGGGGCTGGGCTTTCTCGCCGACACCGCGCTCGCCGAGTACGTGCGCTGCTACACCTTGAAAACGATCACCGGCTCATGCCGAGATTACCGCGCCACCGCGACGTGTGATTTCGCGATGGACACCGCCGACAAGGACAAGCAGCTCGCCATGCCGCTACTTCTGCTGTGGGGCGCGCGCGGCCATCCACCCGAACGCGCGAAAGAGTTTCTCGATATCTGGAAGCAGTATGCGACTAACATCGTGACGTGGGAACCGCTGCCCGCCGGCCACTACATGCAGGAAGAAATGCCCGACCAGATTTACGCTCACTACACGAAGTTTTTTACCCAATAGAAGTCGCGCCGGGCGTGGCCTGCATCAATGACGGCATTCCGCCGGCACGTACTTCCATTGATCCGTGTTGTTATTGGTCGAACACATCCACACCAGACGACCGCCCCCGCCGATCGACGGCGTCAACACAATCGAGACGGCCGTGCCTACCGAGGCATTGCTTGACGTGACGGTTATCAGCCCCCCGTCGCTAACCGAACCGCCGGTGACACGCCCGCCCGTGCTTACGGTCAGCCCCTTGCCGGAACTTGCGAGGGTGCCGTCAGACGCCCATTTCTCGGACACGGTGGTTTTGTGGCTGGTGGTTGCGAGTACGAGTTCCGATATCTTGGCACGGATCGTATAGTCCTGATACGCGGGCAGCGCGACCGCCGCCAGAATCCCGATGATCGCGACCACGATCATCAATTCAATCAATGTGAAGCCGCGTTGTAGACGCGTCATATTCAATCCTCCGTTCGATCGCACCTCCGCCTTTTCCCGGGATTGCGCGATACACGATATAAGCAGGATGCAGGCCAAGACGTGACTAAATACTCACCCCGCTACCATCTATACAGCCTAATATACTCATTCTAATAACTAATTGATACCGATCCCAATCGAGCCCGGTGGCGTGACAGATTGTGAAATCCAGCGTACAGGAGATTTTAGCAGGCCGAAAGTGACGAATTTCGCTTGATGCGGCGATATTCTGGAAGCGTCGCACGGGTGGCGATTTTCGGCCAAGACACGCGAAATCCGCCATTTTGAGAGGCGCGGTTCCGCGGTGGCCATTGCTGCCGTATTTAGATAAGCTTCGGCAATAATTTTCGGAACGGAGATCACATGGCGTCACAGTTCATGCTTTGCAGCTTCAAGACCTGCCCGTGGGTGCAGCGCGCCGCGATCGTGCTGCGCGCGAAGCAGGTGTCCTACGACATCACTTACATCGACCGCGACAAGCGGCCGGACTGGTTTCTTGCCATTTCACCGCACTCCAAGGTGCCGGTGTTGCAGATCGACGGCAAGGACGCGTTGTTCGAATCGAACGCCATCGCCGAGTACCTGGAAGAAACCGCGGCGCCGCGGCTGCATCCCGAGGATGCGGTCGCGCGGGCGCGCAACCGCGCGTGGACCGATTACGTGACGA
>JAYVME010000298.1:0-4171 GCA_043759115.1 Betaproteobacteria bacterium
CGAGCAAGGCTATGTCGAAGGCAAGAACCTTGTCATCGAGCGTCGTTACGCCGGCGCCAATTTTTCGGTCAAAGTTCCCGAGAACGCGCGCGAACTTGCCGGCATGAAGCTCGATGTCATCGTTACCACCTGCACGCCGTCCACGCAGATCGCGAAGGACACCACCACTACCACACCGATAGTCATGGCGGCAGTGTCCGATCCGGTAGGCCAGAAGATCATCGCGAGCCTCGCCAAGCCCGGGCAGAACATTACCGGACTGTCGAGCCAGGCCGGGGATCTGTTGCCGAAACGGCTCGAACTGCTCACCGCGCTGATCCCCAAGTCGGCAACCATCGCCGTAATGGCGAACAGGGATAACCCCGCGCATGCGCACGGCTGGCTGAGGCTTGAGGCCGCGGCGCAGCTGCTGAAAATAAAATTGATGAAAATCGAGGTCCGCAATCCCGACGGGATCACCGCCGGCATGGAGACCGCGGCCCGCGCGCGTGCCGGCGCGCTGTTTCTGATGCCCGACGATCCGCTGTTTTATAACAACCGCGCGCGCATCGTCGAACTCGCCGCCAAATACCGCCTGCCCGATTTTTACTGGGCGAGCGATTACGTCGAAGCGGGCGGCCTCATGAGCTACGGCGAGAACCTGCGCGACGCTTACTTTGGCGCAGCGACGTATATCGGCAAGATCGCCAAAGGTTCCAACCCCGCCACCCTGCCAGTTGCGCAACCGACGCGATTCGAGTTGGTCGTTAATCAGAAGAGGGCCAAAACGCTGGGCATCACGGTTCCTGGCGCGGTACTGGTGCTCACGAACAAGGTGATCGAGTGATTACGCGCCGAAAAATATTAATTGTACTTAGCGCGGCTGCGCTCGCCTCTCCCCTCTCTACTCTCGCCCAGCCTGCATCTAAAGTCTGGCGCGTCGGTTTCCTGAACGCCCTCGCGCGCCCCGCGAATGGTCTGCCGCCCCCGGCGCTGCGCAATGCACTCACTGCGCTGGGATACACCGAAGGAAAAAACGTAACGTACGAGGGACGCTGGGCCGAAGGCAACGTTCCGCGCCTGCCCGAGCTAGCGGCCGAACTGGTGAAAAGCCGTGTCGATATCATCGTGGTGATCGGGTGGCCGGCTACGCAGGCCGCCAGGGGCGCAACCGTGTCGATCCCCATCGTCCTCGCCTACGCCGGTGACGCCGTCGCGGCCGGCCACGTGGCGAGCCTGGCGCGCCCCGGCGCCAATCTGACGGGCCTTTCGGATTTGACCATCGAGTTAAGCGCCAAACGACTGGAGTTGCTCAAAGAGACCGTGCCGAAGGCGTCCCGGATTGCCGTGATATGGAACCAGGACGATATCGGCATGACATTGCGGTATCGCGAAATCGATCGCGCCGCGCGTACGCTGGGCGTAACCATACAGGCCCTCGGCGTGCGCGAGCCCGATGACTTCGAGGTCGCGTTCTCCGCAATGAAACGCGAGCGCCCGGACGCGCTCTTCCTCGTAGCGGACTCCTTGACCTCATTGAATCGCAAACGGGTGATCGAGTTCGCCGAAGCGCACCACATTCCCTCGATGTACGAGTTCAGCCTTGCGGTTCAGGACGGCGGACTGATGTCGTATGGCCCGAACCAGGAGGAAAGTTTCCGGCGCATCGCCTACTACGTGGACCGCATCCTCAAGGGCGCCAAACCCGCCGACCTGCCACTGGAGCAGCCGACGTTATTCGAACTCGCGATCAACATGAAAACCGCCAAAGCCCTCGGCCTCAAGATTCCCAACTCGATTCTGGTGCGGACTGATAAGGTGATCGAGTAATGCGCGAGACCGGACAGCAAGCTGCCGGATCGCGTCACCGCATACGAGCGGACGCGCGGCACCGCTCAATGCGGCAGGCGATGCCGCGGCTCAAGTTATGTTGACATGTCAACATAACAAGTTCATGCTTCCGCTATGAACGCGGTCAAAGCCACGCGCCCGGGACGCCCCCGCACCAGCCCGCTGCCGCGGCGCGAGCAGTTGCGGCATGCCAAGCGCGCCCAGCGCGAGCGCGAGCGTGTGGCAGGCATGACGGTCGTGCCGCTGAAGCTGGCGGCGCACGACGCCGAGCGCCTGCGCGCCGCGATGGCCCGGCCGGATTTTGTGCGCGAGCTGCGCGGCCTGCTTGACGAAAAACTGGTCGACACCGCCGCGTTCGAGAACCTGGCGGCGTTGTGCTGGAACCGGCGCGACCGCTATCTGCACGCGGAAGAAGCATTCCGGCTGTACGAACGCAACTGGCGTCTGGTCGATGCGCGGCGCATGAAGCCGGCCGAGCGCGCACTGGTTGAACGGCTGCAAGCGCGCTACGGCAACGGGGTACTCAATGTTTAAGCCACGGCGCGCACGCCACAAGATGGTGCTCACCGCGCTCAACGCGCTCGATGCGGTGTTTCTAGCGCGTTGCGAATGTTATTTCGGCGGCGGCACGCGTATCGTGCTGGCGCTCGACGAATACCGCGAGTCGGCCGATATTGATTTCCTGTGCGCGAGCCGCGCCGGTTACCGGACGTTGCGCTCGACCGTCACCGATACATCGCTCGGCAGCATCGGAAAGTCCCGACTCAAACTCGCGCGCGAGGTGATTGCCGACCGTTACGGTATCCGCACGTTTCTCGACGTGGGCGGTGAAAAACTCAAGCTTGAAATCATCCTCGAAGGCCGCATCGGCCTCGCCGGCGGCGCCGCGGATGAACTGCCGGTGCCCGCGCTTGATGCGGCATCGTGCTGCGCGGAAAAGTTTCTCGCCAACGCTGATCGCTGGAACGACGAGTCGGCGCTCGGACGCGACGCCATCGATCTTGCGTTTATGGCCGCAAAGTGGGAGCGCGCGGCGTTGCGCGCCGGATTTGAGACCGCGACCGGGGCCTACGGCAAAATCGTGGCTACCGCAGCACGACGCGCCGCAACCCGGCTTGTCGAGCAGGCCGCGTGGCGCCGGCGCTGCGTCGCAGCGCTCAATATCAGTGATACTCGCACGCTGCTTACGGGTCTGCGCATGATTGCGGCTGGGAAATGGTGACGCAATGACCGTCCGGGAAACCGACAAGGTGATCAAATGAATAATCGCCGCAAACTTATCGTTGCGTTGGGCGCGAGCGCGCTCGCCGCCCCGCTCCGCGGGTTCGCTCAACCACGCCCCGCCAAAATCCCGCACGTCGGTTATCTTTCCACGGGTTCGGAGGCGTCGAACGGCGCGTTTCTCGCTGCGTTCAAAGAGGCGTTGCGCGAACTGGGTTACGTCGAGGGCCGCAACATCGCGATCGACGTGACGTGGGCGGGCAAGGCCGCCTATGAATTTCCGACGCTTGCCGCGACGCTGGTCAAGACCAATCCCAGTGCGATCGTCACCACCTGCGTTCCGTCCACGCGCGCGGCGAAACAGGCGACGAGTTCCATCCCGGTCGTGATGGCGATCGATGGCGATCCGGTCGAATCCGGGCTGGTGGCGAGCCTCGCGCGCCCCGGCGCGAACGTCACCGGCACGCTGACGCTGTTCGAGGAGTTAATTCCGAAATGGGTCGAACTCATCAATATCGCAGCGCCCAAGGCGCGCATGATCGCGGTGCTGGCAACCCCGCGCGGCGACGACGGCCCCTACTACTGGGACAAGTTCGAGGACGCGGCGCGCAAGGTCGGCGTCAAAGTGTCGCTGGCGAAGGCGAATACCCCGGCGGCATTGGAACGCGCGTTCGCGGACATGAAAAAGCAGCGTGCCGGCGCCTTCATCGTCATGGTCGACCCCCTGCTCGCGGGCCACGTACAACGCATCGTCACGCTGGCGAACGTCTACAAGCTGCCGGGCATCTACGGCTTTCGCGAATTTGCCGAAGCCGGCGGCCTCATGAGCTACGGCCTGAGTTACAAGGACTACTACAAAGAGGTTGCGCGCTACGTCGATAAAGTGCTCAAAGGCGTCAAACCCGCGGACCTGCCGGTGGAGCAACCCACCCGCATCGAATTCACGCTCAACCTGGCGACCGCCAAGGCGCTCGGCATGAGCGTGCCCGGGCAATGGCTGGTGCGCGCCAACAAGGTGATTGAGTGAAGCAGTGATTGAGAAGCGGTCTCGAAAACACAATACCGAAAAGCAACCGCCGATGAACGCCGATGAACGCCGATGCAATAAATAATGCAAAAA
>JAYVME010000299.1:0-9462 GCA_043759115.1 Betaproteobacteria bacterium
ATCGGTTGCGATGTGTGGGTCGAGAATGAAACCGACCGCGACAAGCCACACCGGCTCCTGATCCTGTGCCAGTCGCGCGAGGGCTATCGCAATTTGTGCGAACTGGTGACGCGCGCCTATCGCGCCAACCAGTATCGCGGACGCGCCGAACTTAAAAAAGCCTGGTTTGCCGCCCCGGCGGGTGACGGGCTGATCGCGCTGTCGGGCGCGCATCACGGGGACGTGGGCAGCGCGCTCATCGCCGGCAATTACAAGCAGGCCGCCGCCGCCGCGCGCGCGTGGGCCAAACTTTTTCCGCAGCGCTACTACATTGAGCTGCAACGCCTGCAGGCGGGCGCTGCGCCGCACATCGAGTCCTGCGTGCAGCAGTCATTGCAACTGGCATCGGAATTAAAGCTGCCGGTGGTGGCGACGCATCCGGTGCAGTTTCTCACCGCCGACGACTTCCGCGCGCACGAGGCGCGCGTGTGCATCGCCGAGGGCTATGTGCTCGCCGACCAGCGCCGGCCGCGTAATTTCGGCGCCGATCAGTATTTCAAGACGCAGGCCGAAATGGCGGAGTTGTTCGCCGACATTCCACAGGCGCTCGCCAACAGCGTCGAGATCGCCAAACGCTGCAACCTGACACTCGAGCTCGGCAAATCGAAACTGCCGCCGTTCCCGACGCCAAGCGGCGAGAGCCTCGACGATTATCTGCGCGATCGCGCGCAGGAAGGCCTCGCGCGCCGCCTCGCCGAGCTCTATGCGGACGCCGCCCAGCGCGCGGAGAAACTGCCGGTTTATCAGGAACGGCTCGAATTTGAAATCAAGACCATCCTGCAAATGGGCTTTGCCGGCTATTTTCTGATCGTGGCCGATTTCATTAACTGGGCGAAGACCCATGGCGTGCCGGTCGGGCCGGGACGTGGATCGGGCGCCGGTTCGCTGGTGGCCTACTCGCTCGGCATCACCGACCTCGATCCGCTGCGCTACAACCTCTTGTTCGAACGCTTTCTCAATCCGGAGCGCGTGTCCCTGCCGGACTTCGATATCGATTTTTGCCAGGACGGCCGCGACCGCGTGATCGAGTACGTGCGCGACAAATACGGCGCCGACAGCGTGTCGCAGATCGTCACGTTCGGCACCATGGCCGCCAAGGCGGTGGTGCGCGACGTCGGGCGCGTGCTCGACCTGGGTTACAACTTCTGCGATCAGTTGGCGAAGCTGGTGCCGTTTCAGCCCGGCCGCCACATCACGCTGCGCCGGCGCACCGATCCGAAAGACGAGCAGACAATCTATGCGCGCGAAGTCGAGCCGCTGATCAATCAGCGCGAGAGCCAGGAAGAAGAAGTGCGCGAGCTGCTCGAACTCGCCGGGCGGCTCGAAGGCCTGACGCGCAACGTCGGCATGCATGCCGGCGGCGTTTTGATCGCGCCGGGCAAGCTCACCGATTTTTGCCCGCTGTACGCGGCGGAAGGCTCATCGAGCGTAGTCTCGCAGTTCGACATGAAGGACGTCGAGGCGGTGGGGCTCGTGAAATTCGATTTTCTCGGCCTCACCACGCTGACCATCCTCGACTGGACGCTGCGCTACATCAAACGCCTCGATCCGTCGTCGAACGTGGCGCTCGAGTCGTTGCCGCTCGATGACGTGGAGTCCTACCGCATATTCGCGACGGCGAAAACCACGGCGGTATTCCAGTTTGAATCGCGCGGCATGCGCGACCTACTGAAGCAGGCGCGCCCCGATCGCTTCGAGGACCTCATCGCGCTGGTCGCCTTGTACCGGCCGGGGCCGATGGATCTCATTCCGGACTTCATCGCGCGCAAGCACGGCAAGCTCTTCGCCTATCCCGATCCGCGCGTGAAGTCGGTGCTGGCCGAAACCTACGGCATCATGGTGTATCAGGAGCAGGTGATGCAGATGGCGCAGTTGGTCGGCGACTACAGCCTGGGCGGCGCGGATCTCCTGCGCCGCGCAATGGGCAAGAAAAAGCCGGAGGAAATGGCGCAGCATCGCGGCATTTTCCGCGAGGGCGCGGCCAAAAGTGGCCTGAAAGAGGCGAAAGCCGACGAGCTTTTCGATTTGATGGAAAAATTCGCCGGCTACGGCTTCAACAAGTCGCACGCCGCGGCCTACGCGCTGGTGGCTTATCAGACCGCCTATTTCAAGGCCCATCATGCCGCCGCATTCATGGCGGCGAACTTGTCGGCGGCGGCCGATGACACCGACAAGGTCAAGCAGTTCTACGAAGATGCGCGTGCCAACGGACTGGCCGTGCTGCCGCCGGACATCAACACCGGCGACTACCGTTTCGTGCCGCTCGATACGAAAACGATCAGCTACGGGCTCGGGTCGATCAAGGGCACGGGCGAATCGGCCATCGCCGCAATCGTCGCGGCGCGCGCGGGCGCGGGGGGCAATCAAGGCGGGCCGTTCGGCGATTTATTTGATTTTTGCGCGCGCGTCGACAAGCGCATCGTCAACCGGCGCGTGATCGAGGCGCTGATCCGCGGCGGCGCGTTTGATGCGATCGACACTCACCGCGCGCGGCTGCTCGCGTCGGTCGGCATCGCGCTGGGCGCGGCGGAGCAGGCCGAGCGCAACGCCCAGCAGGTGAGCCTGTTTGGCGGGGCGGACGCCGCCGAGCACGCGCATCCGGCCCTGGTGGAGGCGCCGCGCTGGGACCCGCGCACATTTCTGCGCGAGGAAAAAGTCGCCCTCGGGTTTTACCTGTCCGGCCATCCATACTCCGCGTACCGCGAGGAACTCGGCCAGTTCGTGCGAACCACGCTCGATCGTTTAACGCCGAGCGGTAACGAGTACGGCAAGGGCGCCCAGAGCGTGCTGATCGCCGGGGTGGTCGAGTCGATGCGCTTCCAGAAAACCCAGACCTCGCGCATGGCCATCATTAATCTTTCAGACGGCACCGCCACCCAGGAAGTGACCATTTATGCCGAGCTATTCGAAGAGTACCGGCAGATCATCGTCGAAGACGCCGTGCTGGTGATGGAGGCCAAGGTGCGCAACGTGCGGCGCGGCGGCGGGGACGAGGCAGAAACCGTATTCATGCGCATCAATGCCGAGAAAATCTACGACCTGAACGCGGCGCGCAATCGCTACGCGCGCGGCGTGCGGCTCACCTGCAACGGCCAATCGTCGGCGCAGAAACTCAAAGAGTTGCTCGCGCCCTATCGCAACGGTCCGTGCCCGGTTTCAATCGTTTATCACAATCGCAGCGCCAGTTGCGAAATCGAACTCGGGGACGCGTGGCGCATCAGCCTGCATGACAATCTGTTGCAATCGCTCGCGGCGTGGCTCACCGAGCCGAACGTCAGGATCGTTTACAACTGAGGATCGAGGATCGAGGATCGAGGTTTCAGGATTCCGCCCTCAATCCTCACTCCTCAATCCCGCCTTTACGCGCTTGGCATCGTCGCCTGCATCGAAGGGCGCGCGGAGAACTTCTCGTACCAGCGCGCGAGTTGGGGTCGATTGTTGCGCCAGTTGTCATCGTCGTAACGGAAGTCCAGCCAGCCTAATGTGCAACCGACTGTGATGTTGCCGATAGTCGGTTCGCCATCGAGCGCGCCTGCTTCGCGTTCGAGCAGGTCGAGTCCGCCGTGCCACTTGGTTTTTTGGCCCGCGACCCAGTCGGTCCACTGGAATTCCTTGGGCCGTACCGCCAGTTCATAGCGACACAGAATGCCGGCATCGAGGATGCCGTCGCTCGTTGCCTGCAGCCTGAGCGCGGTCCAGCGTGCGGGGCCGGTGGCCGGAAACAGCTTGCGTCCCGCGTGCAGGCTGTCCAGGTATTCGCAGATAACGGGTGAGTCGAACAGTGCGGTGCCGTCGTCGAGTGTCAGCGCGGGGATTTTTTTCAGCGGGTTGGCCTGCGCCAGTCTGGCGTTCTCCTGGACCGGCGATACCATGGTGACGATTTCCTCGATGTTTTTGTCAAGACCCGTTTCGCGCGCGAACACGCGCACTTTGCGCACAAACGGCGATGCCATATTAAAAAACAGTTTCATGTGAGTCCCCGCAGTTTGAATTTTAGAATGAGTTCGCGCGACCGGTCTTGCTCTGCGCGTCGTTCATTATACGGTCGGCAGGGTCTCGAAGCGCTCGAATTTTTCGTGCGCGTCCGTGACCTCGAATTCCGTCACCATCGCGTGCGGTGGTCCGCGCCGCGCGCGCTCCGTCATCGTCTGCACGGCGGCGGGCGGTCCCGCGATGACGGCCTCGACGCTGCCGTCGGCGCGGTTGCGCACCCAGCCGGTGACGTGCAGATCATGCGCCGCGTGCAACATGAACTGACGAAAGCCTACACCCTGCACGCGGCCGCTGATTTTCAGATGTTTTGCGAGGGTATTCATCAGTTCCGCCTCTACCCGGCGCCTGCCGCCTGCGCTTATTGGTCCATAAGAAAGTTTTTAGCGTGCCGCCAGTTGCAATGCGTCGGCCGTTCGCTTACCTTTACGCGGCGGTTTGTCGTAACCATCACTATTGAGGGAGGAGTTTATGCGAAATCCCGGGATCTTTGCATTCGCGGCGCTCGCTGCATTGGTGACGGTCTTGGCGCTGCCGACAGGTAGCGTCGCCGCCGACGTTGCGGCCAGCCCGGCCGCGGTGGCCGGCGCCAAGCACAGGGTTATCCTCCAGGTGAGCGATGACAACCCGAAGACTTGGAACCAGGCGCTCAACGGCATCGAGAACCTTCAGCAGGTATACGGCAAGCAGAACGTCGACGTCGAGCTGGTGGCGTTCGGCTTTGGGCTCGGCATCCTCAAATTGGATTCCGTGGCCGGCAGCCGCGTCCTGGATGCGTTGCAAAGCGGAGCCAACATCGTTGCATGCGAGGTCACCATGCGCCGCCAAAAACTCACCAAAGCGGACCTGCTGCCCAACCTTTCGTATGCGCCCTCCGGCTTGGTTGAGATCATTACCAGGCAAAAGGAGGGGTGGATCGTCGTCCGGCCCTGATATCCAATCGCCGGCAAGTGCCGTCGAAGAGCAAGCGGGCTGACATCTGAACGTTTCGAATTTCAACCGAAAGGAAAGTTCATGTTCTATTCCAAAGCTTTAGCGGTGCTGGTTTCATGCGGCATCCTGCTGCTCGCGCATGTCTCGCCGTCAACCGCAGCCGAGGAATTTGCCCCTTATGGCACGGCCGCGGTACGCAGCCAGAGTTACGCGCCGCTGAAATATGTGGTCGAGTCATCGGCATTCGATCCGGCTGAGGTCTCCAACACGTTGCGAGTTGCCAAGCAGATGCTCGGGCTATCGCCGAAGGGGAGCCAGATGGTCGTGGTCATCATTGGCGGCGGCATCCGGTTTTTTGCGAAAGAGAATTACGAGAGGTACCAGGCCATCGTTGAGGCGGCGGCGGAACTGCGCGACGCCGGTGTGAAGATCGCGTATTGCGGCTCGTCGATGACGGGCGCCGGCTTTACCCCAAGCGACCTGATTGGCATCGGCGAAGTCGTGCCTGGCGGATATGTCGAAATCGCCGAGCTGGTCGCCAAGGGCTACGCTCCCATCCGGCCGCCGCTGATTCTCCAAAAGAACAAGGATTCGCGCTATCTCGAGCATCCCGAGCTGAAGAAGAAATAGCACACCAGGCGCGTTCAGTCCGGTAAATGCTGCACACCGATTGGCCCGTCGTTGCCTGTAGGTAAAACCGCGCTCGCCGGAGACGCCTCTCGCGATCGCGAAACGCGTGGCGCCGGTGAGTGCGCGCTTTATTCCAGAGGAGGAAAAAAATGAGAACTTATTTGAGGCTCGATCATTGCCTGATGTTCGGCATTGTTTTGATTGCGGGTTGCGCGACCGAGGTGGCGCAACAACCGTCCATCCCGGCGCAACAAACGACCGCACCTGCGGCGGGCGTCAAATATGCGACGATCCCGAAGGACAAGGACAACGACATCAAGCTCTATCTCACCGGCGGCACAATCATCAAAGGCGCGGACGCGCTTGGCCGCATGCAGCAGGACGCCGCGGTGATATTGTGGCTCGCCGGCAATCAGTTTTTCGCCATGGACGACGTGGTGCGGGCTTTTCAGAGGCAAAATCCCGGGCTCGCCGTCGGTTTGATTACGCTGCCGCCCGGACTGCTTCTCGAAGCGATACTGGCGGGCGGCTGGACCTACAACGGCCGCGAATACCGCGGTCTGCCCGATGTCTACGCGTCGGTGAATCTCGGGCATCTCAAGCAGTTGCGGCAGGCGGGGCGCATGGATGAATACGCAATCTACATGCACAACGAGCTTGAGATCATGGTGGGCAAGGGCAATCCCAAGCGCGTGCGCGGCATCAATGACCTCGTGCGTCAGGACGTGCGGACCTCGATGCCCAACCCGGTCAACGAAGGGATCATGCAGTTCTATGCGCGCAAGGTTCTCGAGCGGCACGGCATCTGGAATGAGATCTCGGCCGGTAAGGAATGTGTATCCTGCCAGACCACGCCGAATAACTGGTTCACGGCCGTGCATCACCGTGAAACGCCGGACCGCATCCGCGCGAGTACTGCGGACGCCGGCATCGTCTGGAAAACCGAAACGCTCGAAGCGGTGCGCGACGGGGCTGAGGTCGAGGCGGTGCAACTGCCGCCCGAAGACAGCCTGCGCACCGAGGTGGCGTACGCGATCGGCGCGCTCAAAGGCGGCGTGCGCGAGCAGGCGGCGGCGCGTTATCTGCGGTTCCTCGCCACGCCAGAAGGCCAGGCCGCGTACGCCCAGTACGGATTCGTCAACGCAACCGCTGAAGAACTCAGGGTCAAGCCCATCGCGCATTAATGACCGCGATGCCTGGTCGACCGTTACGCTGAATGAAAAAGTTTTGCTTGGACGGGGCGCCGTCCGCCGCGTGCGTTCATGCGGCCCATGGCGATAGCCAGCACTGGCGAATCGCCCTAGAATACGGCTACTCATAAGCTCAATCCGGTGGCGCCGTTCGCACCGCGCGCCGGCGGAAATTCATGCCTTGGTTTGACGTCATCCCGCTGAATATCGTCATTGGCATCATCCTCGCCTGGATTGCGCTGGGCGTCGCGGGATTGCTTGCGCCGTCTAATTTGCGTTACGTGACGCACGTGCTGCTGCCGCTCGGCGCAGCGGCCGGTGTGCTGCTCGCGGCGGCGGCCTTCGCCGCGATGACGCAGGACATCGCGACGCGCGTGCTGCCGCTCGGATTGCCGGATTTGCCGTTTCATCTCAGGCTCGATGCATTGTCGGCATTTTTCCTTGCCCTGCTCGGACTCGCATCCGCGGGCATTTCGGTGTTTTACGCGGGCTATCTACGCGCCGGCGAAGACAACTCGCCGGGCCTCACCTGTTTGCAATATCACCTGTTCCTCGCCAGCATGGCGGCGATTTTCATCGCCGACGACGGTTACCTTTTCATGGTGGCGTGGGAAACCATGGCCCTCACGTCATATTTTCTGGTCACCAGCAATCATCGCGACGCGGCGACGCGCAGCGCAGGATTTCTGTACTTGTTGATTGCGCATGTCGGCGCGATCGGCATTTTGCTGTGCTTCGGCGTGCTGCAGGGCGGCAGCGGCGATTACACCTTCGCGACCATGCGTCTCGTTGAACCGTCATCCCAGGCATGGGCGACCGTCGCCTATCTGCTTGCATTGTTCGGGTTTGGCGCCAAGGCCGGCGTGCTGCCGCTGCACGTGTGGCTGCCGGAGGCGCACCCCGCCGCACCGTCGCCGGTGTCGGCGCTGATGAGCGGGGTGATGCTGAAGACCGCGATCTACGGATTGTTGCGCGTCACGTTCGATCTCCTGAGCGCGCAAATCTGGTGGTGGGGCGTGTTGACCCTCGTGCTGGGCCTCGTCACCGCGCTGTTCGGCGTGTTGTTTGCGGCGGTGCAGACCGATATGAAGCGTTTGCTTGCCTACTCTTCGATCGAGAATATCGGTATCGTGCTGATCGGCATCGGGCTGGCAATCACGTTTCGCGCCTTCAACATGAATTCGCTCGCGGCGCTGGCGCTGGTGGCGTCGCTTTATCACTGCCTCAACCACGCATTTTTCAAGTCCCTGCTGTTTCTGGTCACCGGCTCGGTATTGCACGCCACCAACGAACGCAGCCTGGGCCGCCTTGGCGGGCTGATCCACCGCATGCCGGTGGTCGCATGGCTCGCGTTGATCGGCACGCTCGCGATCGCCGGCCTGCCGCCGTTGAATGGTTTCGTTTCCGAGTGGCTGCTGTTGCAGGCATTTCTGTTGACGCCGGGGTTGCCGAACTCCTACCTCAACATGCTGGTGCCGGTTGCGGCGGCGGCACTCGCGCTGACGTTTGCGTTGTCGGGATATGTGATGGTGAAGTTCTACGGCGTGGTTTTTCTGGGCCGGCCGCGCGAGGAGAAGCTCAATGTGGCGCACGACGCGGGCGGCTTTGAGCGCCTCGGTCTCTTGTGGCTGGCGGCCGGTTGCGTGCTGCTCGGCATTCTGCCGGTGGCGATCATTCTGCAGCTGGGCACGGTGACCACGCAATTGCTCGGCGCCGCGATCAGCGACAGCGTGGTTGCATCGGGCTGGTTGTTCATTACGCCGATCGCGCCTGAACGCGCGAGTTACAGCCCGCTGATCTTCCTCATCGTGATTGCCGCGGTGCTGTTGCTGGTGTTCTGGCTGGTGCGTATTTTTTATCACGGACGCGTGCGCCGCGGTGCCGCGTGGGACTGCGGTTTTCCGCTGCAGACGGCGCGCATGCAGGATACGGCCGAAGGTTTCGGCCAGCCGATCAAGCAGATTTTCGAGATGTTCTTCCGCATCGAGCGGCATGTGCCGACACCGTTCGACCGCGCGCCCTACTACCAGAGCCGCACCGAAGACCGCTTGTGGTACTGGTTGTACGTGCCGGTGGCGCGCGCGGTCGAGCGCGTGTCGGGCTGGATCGGCGTGCTGCAACGCGGCCGCATCCACATCTACCTGATTTACAGCTTTGTGACGCTGATCCTGTTGCTGGCCTTCGCGCGATGATCGAGACGGCATTTTCACAGTTGTTCCAGACGCTGCTCGTGGTGATGTTGGCGCCGCTGATGCTGGGCTGGATCAACAATTGCCGCGCGTGGCTGCAGAACAAGAGCGCTCCGGGCCTCATGCAACCCTACCGCACGCTGCGTAAGCTGTTCCATAAGGACGCGGTGCTCGCGCACAACGCCTCGTCACTCTTTCGTGTCGCGCCCTATCTCATTTTCGGCTGCATGGTGCTCGCCGCCAGCATCGTGCCGGTGGTCGAGACCAATCTGCCTTTTGCGTATGTCGCGGACGCCATCGCGTTGGTCGGCGTGTTTGCGCTGGCGCGCGTATTCATGGCGCTCGCGGCAATGGATGTCGGCACCGCGTTCGGCAGCCTGGGCGCGCGGCGCGAAATGCTGGTGGCGTTCCTTGCCGAGCCGGCGCTCCTGATGGTGCTGTTTACGCCGGCGCTGATCAGCCAGTCGACCAGCCTCAATACCATGATCGAA
>JAYVME010000300.1:0-9445 GCA_043759115.1 Betaproteobacteria bacterium
AGCCTGCCAGATGCTGCGTTTTCCGAAGTCGGGGTTCATCGCGTGCCTGAAGGACAACTTCGATCTCGCGATGATCATTATTCGCAATCTGGTCAAGCGCATGCGGGAGGCCGACCGCAAGATTGAAAGCCTCGCACTGATCGATGTGTATGGCCGCGTCGCGCGCCTGCTGCTTGATCAGGCCGAGGAAATCGACGGTATGTGGATCGTTAAGCAGGCGCCCCCTAAACAGGAAATTGCCCGCATGATAGGCGCGTCCCGGGAAATGGTGAGCCGGGTGGTCAAGGATCTGCAGGAGCGCGGCTATATCCGGGCTGAAAAGCGCAAGGTCTATCTGCTTGACAAGATCTCAATGACCAAACGGCCTACAAGTAGTTAGGGAACCTCTGAACTGAGCGCCTCTCAGGCTCGGGTCTCCGGCGCTCCCCGCGCTGTATATCCTTGCTTTCAGAGGCGGCTTTGATTCAATGAGAACTTTAACAAAGATTACTTAGAAATGATCGGTTGAAATCGCCTGTTATCGGACGGTGACCTTTTGCGGCATTCGACTGACAAAAAAAGGCAGTGAATTAAGTTACGGTTTTTGCAGGACTAATTGCCGCTGAGAAGTAATTCACGTTTGACATATGCCAAAAGCGAGAACTATGTCACGTTAGGCAGCTTTGGACTTCTGGCACAAGTCTTGCGGCACAATGTTATGATTTTGGCCGTTGTCGATTTCTAGCAGATCGTGTCCATGTAGTGGTTTAACGCGAACGAAGGAGAATGACCATGTTTACCATCAGATTCTACGCATCGAGCATTGCGATAGCGCTACTCAGCGCAATCAGTGGCGGAGTTTTCGCTGCTGGCGCAGGCCAGGTTCAGCATGTAAGCGGGACGCTGTCAGTGCAGCGCGCGGACGGCTCGGTTCGCGTTTTGTCGCAGAAGTCCGAAGTTAACCCGGGCGAAGTCCTGACTACGCAGAAAGACAGCTATGCCCAGATTAATTTCTCGGATGGCAGTTCGATGACGATGCGGCCAAATACGCAGATGAAGCTTGAGTCCTACCAGTTTGTGCAGGACAAGCCGCAGGAAGACAGCGCGTTTTTCCGGCTGATCAAAGGCGGGTTGCGCACGGTGACGGGATTGGTCGGCAAGCGTGGAAATCAGGATGCGTATCGCATCGGCACCAGCACCGCGACGATCGGTATCCGGGGCTCCGCCGGTGAAACCCTTGATTGCACACAAGGTTGCGACGGTGTTGTTCCGGGCGGTGAAAAGGCTGAAAAAGGCGTTTATCACAACACCTTGACCGGCAGCTACATCATGACGAGTGAGGATGGAACGGTCGTTATTGGCGAAGGGCAGTTTGCCCTGCACAAGAAGGGGCAGGCTCCACAAATCCTGAAAGATGACCCGGGATTCAAGCTGAATGAATTACCGTTCGTCATCGGTCAGAGCTTCAACAAGTCGAACGCCGAAAACTGCGTCGTCAAATAGCTCGATTGCAATTACATGCAAAACCCCGCTGCGGCGGGGTTTTGCTTTTTGGAGGACCGCGGCAGTCGCGCCCCTCCCCGCGCGGGTGCGTCCTCGGGTTTATAGGCTTTCAGGCTGGCTCTTTCTGAGACCGAGGTTCCACCTAAAGCGGTTTATTTCTTTCGCCGCTTAACGTATTGTTTTCAGGGGTAACGGGGCATTGTTGTCCGTGTCAAGGCTCGGCTTTGGCGTTATAATCTGCCCACTTTGAGCGCAATCCTTTGAGCATGTGGTTCAGCGACAAGACGGGGTCAAGTCGCGCCGCCGAAAACCCGTTGCCGCCCAACATCGCTTCCCTATTGCGGGAATCGTGGTGGCTCGCGGTGGTTGCTCTGGCGCTGTATCTTACGCTGATCCTGTTCACCTACAGCAAGGCCGACCCCGGTTGGTCGCACAGCGCGAACGTCGAGCATATTCAGAACGCCGGCGGCCGGATCGGCGCGTGGCTCGCCGACATTCTTCTTTTCGTGTTCGGCCTGTCTGCGTGGTGGTGGGTCGTGCTTTGTGCATTCATCGTGCGCTGGAGTTTTCGGCGTATCGAGAACGTGACGCCAGGCGATCGCCGGTCCTACGTAGTTGCAGGAGTGGGCTTCGCGATCCTGTTGATTGCAAGCGCAAGCATCGAGGCATTGCGTTTTTACAGCTTGAAGGCGACATTGCCGCTTGCCCCGGGCGGCATGTTCGGCGCCGGCCTGGGTGGATTGTTGTCGACGGCGATTGGTTTCACCGGCGCGACACTGGTGCTGGTGGCATTGATCGCCATAGGTTTAAGCCTGTTCACCGGCATGTCGTGGGTTGCTTTTCTCGAGCAATTCGGCGGCTGGCTCGAGGGCATCTATCATTTCTTGATACAGCGCTGGACGAACTGGCAGGACCGCCGCGCCGGTGCGGTCGCCGTGATCGCGCGCGAAGAGGTCGTCGGGGAGAGCAAGAAAAAACTCGAAATCCACGAACCTATCCGTATCGAGCCGGCAAAAGTCGAGATTCAGAAATCCCCGCGCGTTGAACGCGAGAAACAGGTGCCGCTGTTTGAAAACCTGCCGGATTCTCCGCTGCCGCCGCTAAAACTGCTCGACGACGCGGAGAAAGTGGTTGCGGTCGTAAGCACGGAAACGCTTGAATTTATCTCTCGCCTCATCGAAAAGAAGCTGCTTGATTTTGGCGTGGAGGTAAAGGTGATCGCGGCCTATCCGGGGCCGGTGATTACGCGTTACGAGATAGAGCCCGCGGTCGGTGTGAAGGGCAGCCAGATCATCAACCTCATAAAAGATCTGGCGCGTGCTTTGTCGGTGATCAGCATAAGGGTCGTCGAGACGATCCCCGGCAAGAGCTGCATGGGACTCGAGATTCCGAATTCTGAACGCCAGATCGTAAGGCTGTCGGAAATCGTCAGTTCGCAGATTTACGCCGACATGCATTCGCCGCTTACGATTGCCCTGGGCAAGGACATCGCGGGCAACCCAATCGTCGCCGATCTTGCCCGGATGCCGCACCTGCTGGTTGCGGGCACTACGGGATCGGGCAAATCAGTCGCAATCAATGCGATGATTTTGAGCCTCCTCTACAAAGCGCCGCCCGCGCAATGCCGGCTGATACTGGTTGACCCCAAAATGCTCGAGCTTTCGGTATACGAGGGCATCCCGCATCTGCTGGCGCCGGTGGTCACCGATATGCGTCAGGCCGCCAACGCGCTGAATTGGTGTGTGGCCGAGATGGATCGGCGCTATCGCAGGATGTCAGGGCTCGGGGTGCGTAACTTGGCGGGCTTCAATCAGAAAATTCGCGAGGCCGAAAAATCCGGTAAACCCATCCCGAATCCGCTGACCTCAACGCCCGAAAATCCGGATCCACTGCAAGAGATGCCGCTGATCGTGGTGATCATCGATGAACTCGCCGACCTGATGATGGTGGTTGGCAAAAAAGTCGAAGTACTTATCGCGCGCCTGGCGCAGAAGGCGCGTGCCTCGGGCATACACCTGATTCTGGCGACACAGCGTCCGTCGGTCGACGTTATCACCGGCTTGATAAAGGCCAATATTCCGACGCGCATTGCGTTTCAGGTTTCCGCCCGCGTGGATTCGCGCACGATTCTGGATCAAATGGGCGCTGAGGCGCTGCTCGGACAGGGCGATATGCTGTATCTGCCGCCAGGAACCGGATTTCCGCAGCGTGTGCATGGCGCGTTTGTTGCCGACCACGAGGTGCATAAAGTAGTCAATTACCTCAAGAACCTGGCGAAGCCGCAATACGTCGAGGGCGTGCTGGAAGAGTCAGAGCCTGAGGGCGAAGGTGTGGTCGCGCAGGACGGCGGCGGTAATGGCGAAACGGATCCGTTATATGACCAGGCTGTCGAAATTGTGCTGAAAACGCGGCGCGCATCGATTTCGCTGGTCCAGCGCCACTTGCGTATTGGCTATAATCGCGCGGCGCGGTTGATCGAGCAGATGGAGCTCGCCGGTATGGTGTCGACGATGCAATCCAACGGCAACCGCGAGGTGCTTGTGCCCGCATCGGTATCTGAACAATAGAGTCAAGAAAATATTCTGATGCGAATTACCGTGGCCCTTGTTTTTCTGCTGACGTGCGTGGCGGCGCGTGCGGCGAGTATCGAAACGCTCAAGACGTTTCTGCAGCAGACGACGTCCGGCAAAGCGCGTTTCGCGCAAATCGTTGTCGACAAAAATCTAAAAGAACTGCAGAAGGCGACCGGTACCATGCAGTTTGTGCGGCCGGGCAGATTTCGCTGGCAGTATGACAAACCTTACGAGCAGACGATTGTCGGCGACGGCACCAAACTCTGGATTTACGACAAGGATCTGAACCAGGTCACGGTCAGAAAACTGGACAAGGCGCTGGGCGGCAGTCCCGCCGCATTGCTTGCGGGCAGCAACGAAATCGAAAAAGTGTATGACCTCACCAATCTTGGCGCGCAGGAAGGCCTCGACTGGCTGGAGGCGGTTCCGAAATCGAAAGAAAATACTTTTGAGCGCATCCGGCTCGGCTTCGGCCAGAGCGGACTGGAGGCCATGGAATTGCGCGATCAGTTCGGGCAAACCACGGTCATCAAATTCGCCGGGGTCGAGCGCAATCCAAAGATCGCACCGGATGTGTTCCGATTCACGCCGCCGAAAGGCGCTGACGTCATCACCGACTGAGCGTTCCCTGTCTACGGTCCCGCCGTGAACGATCTTTTTGCCAAGCCCGAGCCGGCGGCACCGCTTGCGGAACGCCTGCGACCGCGTGCTCTCGACGAAGTGGTCGGGCAGTCGCATTTACTCGGGCCGGGCAAGCCGCTGCGCCTCGCGTTCGAATCGGGCAAGACGCATTCCATGATCCTGTGGGGGCCCCCGGGTGTCGGCAAGACCACGCTCGCGCGCTTGATGGCGCATGCGTTCAATGCCGAATTCATCGCCATTTCAGCGGTGCTTGCCGGGGTCAAGGACATACGTGACGCAGTGCAGCGTGCCGAACTCTCGCTCCAGCAAAGCGGGCGCCACACCATATTGTTCGTCGATGAAGTGCACCGGTTCAACAAGGCGCAGCAGGATGCTTTCCTGCCGTACGTTGAGCGCGGATTGCTGACGTTCATCGGCGCGACTACCGAGAATCCCTCTTTCGAGGTGAACAGCGCGCTCTTGTCGCGCGCGGCCGTTTATGTTCTGCAGCCGCTTGCCGATGCGGATCTCGCGTCGCTTTTGCAGCGCGCATGGCGGCATTGCAGCCAACCGCTCGAATTAAGCGATGGCGCGCGCGACCTGATCGTCGGTTATGCGGACGGCGATGCGCGGCGGTTGCTGAATATGGTGGAACAGATCGATATCGCGGCGACGGCGGGCGGCGGCAATCGCGTAGACGAAGCGCTGGTTCGCGATGCACTGACGCAAAGCCTCAATCGTTTCGACAAGGGCGGCGATCAGTTCTACGATCAGATTTCGGCTTTGCACAAATCAGTTCGCGGGTCGTCGCCCGACGCCACCTTGTACTGGCTGTGCCGGATGCTCGATGGCGGCGCCGACCCGCTTTATGTCGGCCGCCGGATCGTGCGCATGGCGGCGGAGGACATCGGGCTCGCGGATCCGCGTGCACTGCGCATTGCGCTCGACGCGTGCGAAACCTATGAGCGGCTCGGCAGCCCGGAGGGGGAGCTTGCACTGGCCGAAGCGGCGCTCTACATGGCGGTCGCGCCGAAAAGCAACGCGGCATACAGCGCCTATAACGCAGTACGCGCGTGGATTAAAGACGATCGATCGCGGCCCGTGCCGGAGCATTTGCGCAATGCGCCGACCCGCTTGATGAAGGAACTCGGTTACGGCCGCGACTATCGCTACGCGCACGACGAGACCGACGGTTATGCGGCGGGGGAAAATTATTTACCGGAGGGCATGTCGCCGCCGCGCTTCTATGTGCCGACCGAGCGCGGGCTGGAGGCGAAAATCCGCGCGCGGCTCGACGAATTACGCGAACGTGACGAAGCGACACGCCGCAAGAAGTAGCGGTGCTTACTTGAAGTCGTAGAGCCGCGCGGGATTGTCGACGAGCACGCGCTTGCGCAAGGCTGCCGGTTTTTACGCTGGTGTTTAGTCCGCACGGATATTGGCCTCCTTGATGACGCGCGCCCATTTGGCGGTTTCCGACTTCATAAATGCGCCGAATTCCTCCTGTGAGCTGGCAACCGGATCGGCACCTTGCGAGCTCAAGCGTTCCTTGATGTCCGGCATGCGCAATATTTTTACGATCTCGCTATGCAGGCGATTAAGCACATCACGCGGCGTCGCTGCCGGGGCAACGAGACCGAACCAGTTAACCACTGCATAGCCTTTCAGCGTCTCACCAACGGTGGGTACTTCGGGCAGCACCGGCGTGCGCGCCGGGCCGAGCGTCGCCACTGCACGCAGCCGGCCGCTTTTCACGTACGGCAGGCCTTGCGTCAGGCTGTCCATCGTCAGCGGCACCTGGCCGCCAAGTACATCGATAAAACTCGGCCCGCTGCCCTTGTATGCGATATGTACCATTTTTACGCCGGCGAGCGAATTGAAGAGCTCGGCCGCCAGATGCGGCGCGCCGCCGCTGCCGCTCGATGCGTAGTTAATTTGCCCGGGGCTGGACTTCACAAGCGCGATCAGATCCTTGACGGATTTCACCGGGAAGGACGGATGGACGTAGAGCATGAACGTCACTGCTACCGCCTGCGTGAGCGGTGCGAAATCGCGCGCAACATCGAACGGCGCCT
Organism: Betaproteobacteria bacterium; assembly: GCA_043759115.1. GTDB lineage: Bacteria > Pseudomonadota > Gammaproteobacteria > Burkholderiales > SG8-41 > PALSA-1004. The sequence continues at coordinate 6,752 of JAYVME010000300.1, forward strand.
TGGGGAAGAGCAGTGGGTTGACGCTCAAATTCCCCAGCGTGCCCATGAAGATCGTATGGCCGTCCGGTGCGGCTTTAGCGGCCAGCTCGGTGCCGAGCATTCCCGATGCGCCGGCGCGATTGTCGACGACGACCTGTTGCCCCAGCGCGTCGGACAATTTCGGGCTGATCGTGCGCGCGACAATATCCGTGCCGCCGCCAGGTGGAAACGCCACGATGATACGCACTGGTTTGCTCGGGAACGGTTGCGCGAGCAATGCGCCTGCCGCGCACGCGAGCACAGCCATGGTGGCGAAAGAGAGCAGTCGTTGCATCATGAGATCCTCCGGTCTATGCGCGGCGCTCATCGGCGGCGCGATTCTGGGTTTTGTGCTTGACTCTAGGTTGCCGCGCGTAATCGTGTCAATACGCTGGTCGCGCACTGCAATCTCCGCGATAATAACCGCAATTTCGAGCCAGTCGCTCGCTAATACGGGGTTGTAATGCTGGATATTCAATTATTGCGCAATGATCTGCCGGGGGTCGCGGCGCGGCTCGCCGAGCGCGGTATGGCGCTGGATACGGCGGCGTTCGAGCGTTTGGAGGCAAACCGCAAAGCGGTGCAGACGCAAACCCAGGACCTGCAGGCGAAACGCAACCAGTTGTCCAAGCAAGTGGGGCAGGCGAAAGCCAAAGGCGAAGACGCGTTAGCGTTGATGGCGGAAGTGACCGCGCAGGCGGACAGGCTCAAAGCGCTCGAGCAGGACCTGACAAAAGCGCAAACGGAGCTCGATGGGTTTCTCGCGGTGATTCCAAACCTTCCGCACGCGAGCGTGCCGGCCGGCAATTCGCCTGACGACAATGTCGAGATACGGCGCGTCGGTGTGCCGCGCACGTTTGATTTTGCAGTGAAAGACCACGTCGATCTTGGCGCGGGTCTTGGCCAGATCGATTTCGACACGGCTGCGAAACTCGCCGGTGCGCGTTTTGTGGTGCTGAAGAATCATGTCGCGCGTCTGCACAGGGGGCTCGCGCAGTTTATGCTCGACGTGCACACGCAGGAGCATGGCTACACCGAGGTCTACGCGCCGTACATGGTGACGGCGGAGTGCGCCAACGGCGTTTCCAGCCTGGCCAAATTCAAGGACGATTTGTTCAAGCTTGAAGGACGCGACCTGTACCTGATCCCGACGGCCGAATATCCGGTCACCAACTTCGTGCGCGGCGAAATACTCGCCAGCGAGTCGCTGCCGCTGAAGTTCGTCTGCCACACCCCGTGTTTTCGCAGCGAGGCCGGTTCCTACGGCAAGGACACGCGCGGCATGATACGCCAGCATCAGTTCGACAAGGTCGAGCTGGTGCAGATCGCGCATCCGTCGCAGTCGTACGACAGGCTGGAAGAATTGACCGGTCATGCCGAGACGATATTGAAGAGACTTGAACTGCCGTACCGCGTGATGGCGCTATGCACCGGCGATATGGGTTTTTCGTCCGCCAAGACTTACGATATCGAAGTGTGGCTGCCGGGGCAGAATGCGTACCGGGAAATTTCGTCGTGCAGCAACTTCGAGGCATTTCAGGCGCGGCGCATGCAGGCGCGTTTTCGCGGCGATAAGGGCAAGCCCGAACTCGTGCACACGCTCAATGGCTCGGGACTTGCGGTAGGGCGTACGCTGGTTGCGGTGATGGAGAATTATCAGAATGCCGATGGCAGCGTAACCGTGCCGCCGGTGCTGCGCCCGTATATGGGCGGGGCAGACAAAATTACAGGTTAGCTATTTGCCGCTGACCGGCGCTTGCGAGTCTGCTAAAATGCGCGTCCCCGGAGAGGTGGCAGAGCGGTTGAATGTACCGGTCTCGAAAACCGGAATACGCGCAAGCGTATCGTGGGTTCGAATCCCACCCTCTCCGCCATAAAAATATGCCCCCCTGTGGGGCATTTTTTATGGCGAAGCGGGGTGTGTGGACGAACCAACCGGGTTCGACTAAGCGAGCACTGCTCGCTTGGACGCGCGCCACCTTCTGCCCGCATCAGGTGTCAAAAATCACTTCATCGTATGCCAGCGCACGTTAAGCGCGCGGTCCCGCGCTTTGGCGCGGGATGGCGGTATCGCCCTGAGGCGAGACCGACACAATCCCACCTCTTTCACAGTGGTTTTCCAATAAGGGGCAGTGAAGTCCCCTCAGTGTCACCAGCGCTGCCCAGCGAGTAAGATGCATCTGTAATTATCAACATATTGAATAGTGGGAGGTCATTTATGGCGACAGCGGAAGAAAATAGACCGCAGTTGAAAGCTACATCCGCGCAGGGGGCAGCTACGGTGGAAGAGAATAGACTGCAAGTAAAAGCTGCTCCCGTACAAGTGCCACCCGCAGTGCAGCCAAACCCTGAAGCGAAGTGCTGTAGCGATTTCTCTTCCGATGTTGCGAAGGCCCTAATTGGTTCGTTTGCCGGCGCGGGGGCAGCATTTGGTCTTAATTTTTTGGCGCAACGTCGGATAGAGAAACGGGATAACTTGGCGGCGGGGCGCCTTGCGCTGCTTACGATCAGAGCGCAATTGGATGATTTTACAAATTATCGACACATCATCCGACATTCGGCTGCTCATCTTTATGCGCAGCAAGGTCCAGCTACTCCTGAATGGGCATTGGCGAAACCCGTGGGGTTCGATTTTGTTGAGTCGAACACTTTTAAGCTAGAGTCGTTGGCGTTTTT
>JAYVME010000301.1:0-4153 GCA_043759115.1 Betaproteobacteria bacterium
CAGGCCGAGAAACACCGGCTTGCCGGCAATCTCGGCGCGCATGTCGGACGGATTTTTAAAGTCCAGCCGGTAGAGTCCGATGATGCGCCGCATGCGTTCTTCGTCCACGTCGCCGCCATTGTAAATCTCATTCAGCATTAATGTGGACTCCGCATCGAGCCCGATATGCCACACCCAGTCTTCGTCCGGAATTTCGCGCACCGGCGTCACCGTCACCAATATCTCATGAAAATGCGCCACCCATGCTTCGATCACGCGACACAGCGCCCCGCATCCGGCGTGCGCGCTGTTCAACTGCAACACGGTATCGAAGCGCTCGTCACGGTTCCAGTATTCGGCATGCGTCTTGTCATCAAGCACGTCGAGCTCTATCGTGCGCACCGGTATTTGCGCTTCGCGTATCAGCCTGCCCAGACTGCCCAGACCGCCGCCGCTCGCGTGCAACGCGACCGTCTCGTCATCCGCCAGCCTGATTGCGCCGTCGTCGAGGTTGACGCGCTGACGCCGGAAAAACAACTCCGCCGCGCGTGCTTTGAGACCGTTGCCGTCGTCGTCGAGGATGCTGCGCAGTATCGCCTGCACGGTCTGCGCGATGAATAGCGGCGGTACCGCAATGTCGTGCCGGAACAATCCGGCATAGAACGCTTCGAGTGAGGATGCCGCCAGCAGCTGGTCGCGAAAGCGCAGCATGACACGATAATTTTCGCGCGCATCTTCGTCGCCAATCCGCGCAACGGTTTGCTCGTCGACAAGAAGCCGCGGCGTGTCCAATAGCGCCGCATGCAGCGCGTGCTCGGCCGCGTTTGATGCGGCGACCGGCGCCAGCTCGGGCCGCGAGTAGTAGGCGCGCAGATAATCGTCGGTGACTACCAGCCGCCCGCTCGCGTCGCGCGCGAGCAGGTGATAACCGCATCCACGCCAGAAATCAGTCATAGAAAATCGGTAATTGAGTGATTAGGTGATTAAGGGATTCAGTGACCAAAGGATTCAGTTGCTCAATCACCCAACTCCTATCATTTTACCGGCGCCGCCGCAGAGCGGCCTTCGAGTTCTTCCCATCGCGCCAGGCACGCCGCGAGTTCCGCTCCGCTCTGCGCGAGCTTTACCTGCAGGTTTTTCGCCTGCGCCGAATCATCGCGATACAGCGCCGCGTCGGTCAAGCGTTGCGAGATCGCGGTCTGCTCCTGCTCAAGCGCGGCGATGCGGTCCGGCAATGCCGCCAGTTCACGCGTCTCCTTGAAACTCATCTTCACCCGCGGCGCCGCAACGCGTGCTGCTTGCGCCACCGCGGGTTGCGGCACCGGCTTGCGCGTGCGCTCCGCGCGAGTGGCGTCGTCGCGCTGGGCTTGCGCGCTGAATTCTTTCGCGCGCCGCCAGTCGGCGTAACCGCCGGCGTATTCGATGAGCCTGCCCTCGCCTTCGAACGCGATCACCTGCGTGACGAGATTATCGAGAAACGTCCGGTCGTGGCTAACCAGAAACAGTGTGCCGGAATACTCCTGCAAGAGCGCTTCCAGGAGCTCCAGCGTTTCAATATCCAGATCGTTGGTCGGCTCATCGAGCACCAGCACGTTGGCCGGCTGCGCGAAGAGCCGCGCGAGCAACAAGCGGTTACGTTCGCCGCCCGACAGGCTCGCGACCTTGGCGCGCGCGCGCTCCGGCGGAAACAAGAAGTCGCCGAGATACGAAATCACATGCTTGCGCGTGCCGCCGATTTCGATAAAGTCCGAGCCGGGGCTGATGACTTCGGCGAGCGTCGCGTTATCGTCGAGCTGGGCGCGGAACTGGTCGAAATAGGCGATTGACAGCTTGGTGCCGCGCCGCACGCTGCCCGCATCGGGCGCGAGTTCCTCCAGCAGCAGCTTGAGCAGCGTCGTTTTGCCGCAGCCATTGGGCCCCAGCAACCCGACTTTGTCGCCGCGCTGGATCACGCATGAGAAATCGTCGATGACGCGCTTGTCACCGAAGCGCTTGCTGACGTGCTGCAGTTCGGCCACCAGCTTGCCCGACCGCTCGCCCGCCGCGACATCGAGATTGACCTGGCCCAGGCGGTCGCGCCGCGCCGCACGCTCGCGGCGCAGTTGCTCGAGCCGCAGCACGCGGCCCTCGTTGCGCGTGCGGCGCGCCTCGATGCCTTTGCGTATCCATACTTCCTCCTGTGCGAGCAGCTTGTCGAACTTGGCGTTCTGCTGCGCTTCAGCGTTAAGTAGTTCGTCCTTGCGCCGCTGGTATTCCGCATAGCTGCCCGGAAAACTCGCCAGCCGCCCGCGATCGAGTTCGACCACACGCGTGGTCACATTATCGAGAAAGCGCCGGTCGTGCGTCACAAAAAGCACGCTGCCGCCGAAATTGACGAGAAGTTCTTCGAGCCATTCGATGCCGGCGACGTCCAAGTGGTTGGTCGGTTCGTCGAGCAGGAGCAATTCGGGATCGGTGACCAGAGCCCGCCCCAGCGCCACGCGCTTCTTGAGCCCGCCGGACAACGTTCCCACCCGCGCATCGGGATCGAGTCCTAGACGGGCGAGTGTCGTTTCCACGCGTGAATTGGCGCTCCAGCCGTCGTTATGCTCGAACTCGGTCTGCAGCTCATGCATGCGCTCGAGCATGGCCGCATGATCGCCTTCCTCGTCTGCAAGGTTGCGCGTGATCTCATGGTATTCATGCAGGAGTGCGGTCTGCGCGCCGAGACCGGAGGCCACCGCGTCGAACACCGAGACCTCGGGATCGAGCAATGGCTCCTGCGCCACCAGCGCGAATTTGAGTTCCGGTTCGCGCCACACCTTACCGTCATCCAGCGGGTGCTCGCCGCTGATGATCTTGAGCAGGCTCGATTTGCCCGTGCCGTTGCGACCGATGAGGCCAATCCGCTCGCCGCGCTCGATCACCAGATCGGCGTGATCGAGCAGCGCGACGTGACCGAATGCGAGACAAGCATTGTCGAGGGTGGCTAAAGGCATGGGAATGCGCTGCGCGAAAAGCGTAAGGCGTGAGGCGGGAGGCGGGAGGCGACGATCCACAACAGATCGGATGCCGTCTGCTTTTGCCCCCTCACGCCTACCGCCTCACGCCTCACGTCGCCGCCGCTGGCACTGAAATTTCGACCAGATTTTCATCCGGATCGCGCACATACACCGAGCGTAGGGGAAAGCGCGCGCCGGTGCGCACGATCGGCCCCTCCTCGATCGCAACGCCGTGAAGCTTTAGCCGCGCAATCACGTCCTCTAACGGACAGTTCGCGAGAAAACACAGGTCGAGCGAACCGGGCGTCGGATTGCGCGCCTTGATGCCGGCGTCGAAGCCCGGTGGATGCACGTTGAATTTCTGCGCGCCGAATCGAAAGGCGATGCGGCCCGCGCCGTAAGTCTCGAGCTGCATGCCGAGCGCCCCAGTGTAGAACGCGATGCATTTGTCGAGATCGCGCGTCGTCAGCACGATGTGGTCGATGCTCTGGATCATGATGACACCATTTGTTTGAGATCGGCGGCCACTTCCTGCGTGTTGCGCGCCGCGTTTACGCCCAGGTACACCCGGGCAACCTTGCCCTGCGGATCGATCAGAAACGTATTGCGCTTCGCGAACTTCAGCACGCCGAAATCGCGCAATGACCCGTAGCGCGTGGCCACCTCGCCCGTGCGGTCCGCGAGCAGCGCGAAAGGCAGGTTGTATTTGCGCGCGAAAGCGGCGTGACTCTCGCTGTCGTCGACACTGACGCCGCATACGGTGGCGCCCAGTGCCTCCAACTCGCGCATGGCATCGCGAAAGCGCGCCGCCTGCTCCGTGCAGCCGGGCGTATCGTCACGCGGATAGAAATACAACACCAGCCACCGGTCGCGGAATTCATCGCGCGCGCGCAATTTTCCATTTTGATCGGCGAGCTTGAAATCCGGCGCGGCGTCGCCGGCTTTGGGCAGGTTGCGATTGGCATGCGCGGTAATGCGCCACAACAAGAGCGCGACGCCGGCCACCAATACGATCAGCAGCCACTTGAGCATTGAATTTCCTTTGGGCGCCTAACACGATGAAACGCGGGAATTTTACGCTAAAATGCCGCCTCACGCCCCGGTAGCTCAGTGGATAGAGCAGTCCCCTCCTAAGGGACAGGTCGGACGTTCGATTCGTCTTCGGGGCGCCACTCTGGTACGAAGCTGGGCAC
>JAYVME010000302.1:0-9436 GCA_043759115.1 Betaproteobacteria bacterium
ATGCTGTCGGCGATATTTTATGGACTGCGCATCAGCCTTGGCGTGGGCACTCTGGCGACCGTCTGCGCGCTGGCGATCGGGCTGGTCGTCGGGCTCGCCGCCGCCTGGTTTGGCGGCTGGGTCGAGGCGGTCATCATGCGGCTCGTCGACCTGCAACTGTCGTTTCCCTCGATCCTGATCGCGCTGGTGCTGCTGGCCTCGCTCGGCCAGGGGGTGGACAAGATCGTGATTGCGCTGATCGCCGTGCAGTGGGCGTACTATGCGCGCACCGTGCGGGGTGCCGCACTGGTCGAGCGCAACAAGGAATACATCGAAGCGGCGACCTGCCTCGCCCTGTCGACGCCGCGCATACTCTTCCGCCACCTGCTGCCGAACGTGCTGCCGCCGCTCATCGTCATTGCGACCGTGCAAGTCGCGCACGCAATCGCGCTCGAAGCGACCCTGTCGTTCCTCGGACTGGGCATGCCGATCACCTCGCCGTCGCTGGGACTCCTGATTGCCAACGGCTTCACGTATCTGATGTCCGGCAAGTACTGGATCAGCCTGTATCCCGGCCTGGCGCTGCTCATCACCATCGTCAGCATCAATCTGGTAGGCGACCAGTTGCGCGACGTGCTCAATCCTCGGCTGCAAAAGTGAAAAATTCATGCAACCGCCGATAAACGCCGATAAACGCGGATGTATCGAGAAAATTTCACCTGCCCGACGTCGCGGTTTAATTCATCCTTTTCGGCGTTCATCGGCGTTTATCGGCGGTTCCCGGCTATGACTGTACTGAGCGTCGAAAATCTCAAGACCCATTTCTTCACCAAGGCCGGTGTCGTGAAAGCGGTCGACGATGTCAGCTTCAGCGTCGATGCCGGCAAGGTGCTGGGCCTCGTCGGCGAATCCGGCTCCGGCAAGACCGTGACCGGCTTCTCGATCATGGGTCTGGTTGATCCGCCGGGGCGCATCGTCGGCGGACGCGTGCTGCTCGAAGGCCACAATCTGCTCGACCGCACCGACGATGCGATGCGCGGATTGCGCGGCGACCGCATCGCGATGATCTTCCAGGATCCAATGATGACGTTGAATCCGGTGCTGCGCATCGACACCCAGATGATAGAAACCGTGCTCGCGCACCAGGCCGTCAGCCGCGGGAAGGCGCACGAACTCGCGCGCAGCGTGATGGGCCGCGTCGGCATACCGTCGCCCGACGAGCGGTTGAAAGCCTATCCGCATCAACTCTCGGGCGGCATGCGCCAGCGCGTGGCAATTGCCATTGCGCTGCTCAACAATCCGCGCGTCATCATCGCCGACGAGCCGACCACCGCGCTCGATGTCACGATCCAGGCGCAGATAATTTTCGAGGTGCAGAAGCTCGCGCGCGAAACCGGCACCGCGATGGTGTGGGTCACGCACGACCTGTCGGTAATCGCCGGTCTTGCCGACGAGGTATGCGTCATGTACGCGGGCCGCATCGTCGAATCCGGGCCGACCGCGGATCTGCTCGACCATCCGCGGCATCCGTATTCCGCGGGGCTGATCGCATCCATACCGAGCCGCAACCAGCGCGGCAAGCCGCTCAGCCAGATTCCGGGCATGACGCCGTCGCTGCTCAGGCTTAAACCCGGCTGCGCGTTCCGCGACCGCTGCGCGCGCGCCGACGCCGCCTGCGAAATGTCGCCCGGCATCACGCGTCCGGCGACCGCGCGCACCCTGCGCTGTTTTCATCCGATCGCCGCAACGGAGGAGACGCGATGACCGCGCTGCTCGAGCTTAAACATATCACCAAGAATTTCTCGCGGCCGCTCGACCTCGCCGCGAGAATCGCGCGCCTCGCCGGCGCAAACGTGCACGAGATCGTGGTGCACGCGCTCGACGATGTGTGCCTGACGATCGCGGAAGGCGAAGTCGTCGGCCTTGCGGGCGAGTCCGGATGTGGAAAATCGACCCTGGGCCGCATTGCCGCCGGCATACTCGCGCCGACGCTTGGCGAGCGCGTGTGGCGCGGCACCGATATCACCGCGCTGCCCGCGGACGAGCGCCGCAACGCCGCGCTGAAGATCCAGATGGTGTTCCAGGACGCGTTCGCGTCGCTCAATCCACGCATGCGGGTGGCCGAAATCATCGGCGAGGCGCCGCAGGTGCACGGTATCGACACCGGCGATGATATCGACTACTACGTCGATCAACTGATGCGCAAGGTCGGGCTCGATCCGTCGTTCCGGCGCCGCTTCCCGCACCAGTTCTCGGGCGGCCAGCGCGCGCGCATTGGCATTGCGCGCGCCCTCGCGGTGAAACCCGATCTCCTGGTCTGCGACGAGGCGGTCGCAGCACTCGATGTCTCAATCCAGGCGCAGGTGCTGAATCTGTTCATGCAACTGCGCGCCGACTTCAATCTGACCTATTTGTTTATCAGCCATGACCTGGGAGTGGTCGAGCATCTGGCCGATCGCGTGGTGATCATGTACCTCGGGCGCATAGTCGAGACCGCACCGACGCTCGAATTGTTCAATCATGCCAACCACCCGTATACGCAGGCGCTGCTGGCGGAAGTGCCGTCGATCGAACGGCGCGGCCACGACTTCACGCCGATCACCGGCGAAATTCCCTCGCCGATCGATCCGCCGGCCGGCTGCCACTTCCATCCGCGCTGTCCGCATGTGATGGAACGCTGCCGCGGCGAGCGGCCGCAGTTCCGGCAGATTTCGCCCGGCCACTGGTCGGCATGCTTTTTGAACGATGCGCACTAGCGGTTTTCCGCACACCGCCGACGAAGGGGGGAGCATGAGCAAAGACGCCGACACCGACAAACTCAACCGCCGTTCATTCCTGAAAGGGGCGGCGGCGGCCGGCGCCGCGGTCGCCGCCGGCGCTAAAATTGCAGCGGCCGCCGAGGCCGCCGCCGACGGCGCGAAAGCGACGGCCAAACCCGCCGCCACCAAACTGCCGAGCGAAACGTTCATCACGCGCCCCGGTTCAGACTTCATGACGGATGTGTTGAAAGCGGTCGGGTTGCAATACGTCGCCATCAATCCCGCCGCCGGCTTTCGCAGTCTGCACGAATCGATCATCAATTACGCGGGCAACCAAAACCCCGAAATCCTCACCTGCCTGCACGAAGAATCCGCGGTCGGCATTGCGCATGGTTATGCCAAAGCCGCGGGCAAACCGATGGGCGTGATGGTGCACGGCACGGTCGGACTCCAGCATGGCGCAATGGGCATCTATAACGCATGGTGCGACCGCGTGCCGATGATGGTGTTCGCCGGCAACGGCATTGATGCCGAAACGCGCCGGCCGGGTGTCGAATGGATACACAGCGCGCAGGACCCCGTCGCGTTGGTGCGCGAATTCGTGAAGTGGGACGACCAGCCGGCGTCATTGCAGCATTTCGCCGAATCGACCGTGCGCGCGTACAAGTACACGCTGACGGCACCCATGGAGCCGGTGGTGGTGTGCGTCGACATGGATATACAGGAAGACGCCATCGAGCACGCCGGGAAACTGCGCATTCCAAAAATCACGCGCGTCACGCAGCCGCAAGGCGATACCGCGGCACTGCGCGAAGCGGCGAAACTGCTGGTCGCAGCACAAAAGCCGGTCATCCTCGCCGACCGCGCGGTGCGCTCGCAGAACGGCGTCAGGCTGATGGTCGAACTCGCCGAAGCGCTCGGCGCGCCGGTCGTCGATCTCGGCGGGCGCATGAATTTCCCAAATACGCACGAGCTCGATTGCTCGGCACTGAAACAAACGCTGCTGCGCGACGCCGACGCGGTGCTGCTGCTCGAAGTGAACGATGCGTGGGGCAACCTCAACTCGTTTGCCGATCCATACAAGACTTACCAGCCGGTCATCAAGCCGGGCACCCAGGTCATCACGATTGGAATGCAGGACGTCTACCACAAGTCGAATTACCAGGACTCGCAGCGCTTCATGCCCGCCGATCTCGCCATCGGCGGCGATGTCGAAGCAACGCTCCCCGATCTCATCGACGCGGTGAAGCGCGCCACAACGTCAGAACGCAAGGCGGCGTTTTTAGAGCGCGCCAAGGCGGTGGCGAAGATGCACCGCGACATGAAGACGCGCGACCGCGAAGCCGCCGCCGCCGGCTGGGATGCGAGCCCGGTGACGACCGCGCGGCTTGCCGCCGAGATGTGGAACGCGATAAAAAACGAAAAATGGTCGCTCGCCGTGAGCGACCGCCTGCAATGGCCGCGCCGCCTGTGGCCGGTCACCGAATATCACCAGGCCCTCGGCGGCAACGGCGGCTACGGACTCGGCGGTTACTCGCCGATCGCGCTCGGTGCGGCGCTCGCCAACAAAGACAAGGGCATCATCACCGTCACATTCCAACCCGATGGCGACATGCTGTACGCGCCGGGTGTGCTGTGGACGGCCGCTCATCACAAGATTCCGCTCTTGTGGCTGATGCACAATAACCGCTGCTATCATCAGGAGATCATGCACGTGCAGCGCATGGCGGCGATCCACGACCGGCCGCAGGCCACCGCGCGCATCGGCACCGAGATTACCAGCCCCGACATCGATTTCGCGAAGCTCGCGCAGGGCATGGGGGTCTGGGCGGAAGGCCCGATCACCGATCCCGCCAAACTCGGGCCGGCGATCAAACGCGCGCTCGCCGTCATCAAGGACGGCAAACCGGCGCTCGTCGACGTCGTCTGTCAGCCGCGCTGACCTTTTCTTAAACCTAGAAAAAGCGCTTAACCGCCGATGAACGCGGAACAACCAAAACCACATTTGGAACCGCCGATGGATTCTTTTTAGGGTTAAAGCGAGGCCGGCAACTTGAGAGTGCGCGCGAGCCACGACGACACCAGGGTTGCAACCTTGTCTTCGCAGCCATTGTAGAAGTGGTCGCAGTTGCGCACGATCTCGACTTCGCATGGCCCCGTAACCCGGTTCTGAAACTCCTCGGCCGGATAGCGCTCGCGCGATTCCTGGTCGCCGCGCACGCATAGTACGGGGCAGGTGATTTGCGGCGCCAGCGCGAGCGTGTCGGGAACTTCGGTCATGCGGTCGAGAAAACTTTCCGCGCTGATCACGTACCACCAGCCCGGCATGAGCATGAGTTCGCGCCCGCGCCCGGCCGCCACCAGTGCGCGCGCCTGCGCGGTAAGTTCCTCCACCCGGTCGCCGGCGAGCAAGCCCGCCGAACTGCCTTCCGTTAACGACGTGTTGCCGCCGCGGCCCGCTGAGAGCAGGATAAGTGCGGGTGTCTTTGGATGGTCAACGACATGTCGCACGCCCAGCATGCCGCCGTTGCTGTGCCCGACAATAACCGGCTGCGCAAAGCCGCGCGCCGCCAGCCATTGCGCCGCCGTGCGGTTGTCTTCGATGCCGTCCTGCGTGAGCTGGAATGCGGCGCCCTCCGCATCGCGGCTGTTGCGTGTGGAAAGAATATCGTGGCCGCGACGATTGAAGGCGAGGCAGGCAAATCCCCGCTGCGTCAACACGGGCGGCATGAAACGCGGCGCGCCGACGTAAAAATTCATCGTATTGCCGTGAAAAAACAGCACGGCGCCGGCGGTCGCGCCGCCGGCCGGTGCATAGAACACGCCGTCCAGCGGTGTCGTCACGGTGGGTATGCGAACGAGTTCGGTGCGCACGTTGCGTCTCTTTCCAAGTTAGTCCGGCCCGCGCAATTTTAGCCGCAAGCCGCAGACACGTTGCGGGCGAAAAAAAAAGCCCGCTCGCGCGGGCTTTTTTTCAATCAGCGGTCGAGATTAGTCGATCGGCCGGATGTTCGTCGCCTGATCGCCTTTGGGGCCGGTCGTGACGTCGTAGGATACTTTCTGGTTTTCACGCAGGCTCTTGAAACCATTGCCCTGGATTGCCGAGAAATGCGCGAAGAGGTCCTTGCCGCCATCTTCCGGTGTGATAAAGCCAAAACCTTTGGCGTCGTTGAACCACTTAACAGTACCGTTACTCATGTGTGTCATTCCAATAAAAATTAAAAATAGGCTCGCGCCCGGGTGCGAGAACTACAAGAGGAAAGTAACAACAACCTGAGGGGAACCGCTGCAAACGCGGCCACTACGGACTGGCACTCACTGCTTGGAGATCCTGCGCCGCCCGTTATACGCGACTAAGTCCAGCGGGTCAAATTATTTCGCGCGCCCTTTTTTGGAGCGCCGCGAGGGGGATTTGATGCCATTAGCTATGCATGTGTAATGTGCGTAGTATCCAAACCCAGCGCATTCGAGACATGGATCAATATGGCGACATTCGGTGGTATTACGTTTAACGGAAAATCGGGCGAAAAATACTACTTCAAGGCGTGGCCTTTGCAGACGCGCTTCAATCCCCTGGGCGCGGTCTATTTCGTCACCAAACGCGTATTCAGCGACAAGACTTACCGGCGGGCCAGCCACGAGAGCATCTACATCGGCCAGACCACCGACCTGACCACCCCGCTCGCAACGCCGCTGCACCTCGCGTGTTTTGACAAGCACGGCGCCAACTGCATCTGCGTTTATGTCGATGCCAGCGAGGAGCACCGGCTGGCGGTCGTGCAGGACCTGATGGCCGCGCACCATACGACGTGCAACGATATACGCGAACACCGCACCCGCGCCCAGGCCGAAGCGGAATTTTAGAGTTCTAGTTTCCGCTCAACAGCGGAATGTCCTTCGCCGCCGGTCCCGGCTTGATCGACACGATATACGCGTAAACATCGGCGAGATCCTGCGCCGGCAGATTCTTCGCGCTGTACGGCGTCATTGCCTGACGAGGCACTCTGACCTGCTGCGCAAATGCAGCCCACGGAAAAGGTCGCGGCGCTATCTTCGGTCCCGCCACTCCGCCGCCCTGCCCGACCGTGCCGTGGCAGTTGTGGCACATCTGATGTATGAAAACTCCGTAGCCGCGCTCCGCCGACCCGGCCGGCGCATCCTGCGCCTGCGCCGCTACCGCCACCAGCATGCAACCCGCTACCGCAATCATCGCGCCGCGCATGTCGTTCCCCCGGTAATTGCCTGTAAGCGATTCTGGCGGCAGCGCGCAAGCGAGTCAACCCGCCGCTCGAAGCGTAGCGTGCGACGCCGGGCGCGGACGCCGGATCATTTTATTGGTACAAGAAAAAGGCCGGCGCAAATACTGCGCCGGCCTTTGAAAACTCATCCCGGCGTACGCCGGGAAAATAAATTAACCGCGTCCGCGGCTGCGATTGCCGCCGCTGTAGTTGCCACCGAAGCCGCCACCGTCGCGCGACGACGGACGACCGCCGTTGCCGCCGAACGACGACTTGCCGCCCCAGCTCGAACCGGTGCGCGGCTTGCCGGCGTTCCCGCCGAAACTCTTGCGCGGATCGCCGAAACGCTTGCGATCGTTGCCGCTGGGCGCGCCGCTGCGCGGCTTCACCTTCGGCTCCATGCCGGCGATCACGTGGCGTTCGATCTGGTTGCCGGTGTAACGCTCGATCTGCTTCAATTGCTGCCCCTCGTCGGGCGCGGCGAATGAAATTGCGATGCCGGTATTGCCCGCACGGCCGGTGCGGCCGATGCGGTGCACGTAGTCTTCCGCCACTTTCGGCAGATCGTAGTTGATGACGTGCGTGATGCTCGCCACGTCGATGCCGCGCGCCGCGACGTCGGTCGCCACCAGCACGCGCACATTGCCGCTGCGCATGCGCGCGAGAGTGCGGTTGCGCTGCGACTGGTTCATATTGCCGTGCAACGCCGCCGCGGTGTGGCCGCTGTCGTTCAACTTCTCGGCCAGACGGTCAGCACCGCGCTTGGTCGCCGTGAATACTATGGCTTGAGTTAACTCCGCATCGCGCAACAGGTGGTCAAGGATGCGGTGTTTATGGCTGCCATCATCGACGTAGTGCAGGCGTTGCTCGATATTGTCGTGATTTTCCTTGGTCGCTGCGCATTCGATCAGCTTCGGGTGCTTCAGGAGACGCTTGGCGAGTGTGGCGATATTGCCGTCTAGCGTTGCCGAGAAAAGCAGGGTCTGGCGTCCCGCGGGAGTGGCACCGGCGATACGTTCCACCGGTTTGATGAAGCCCATGTCGAGCATGCGGTCGGCCTCGTCGAGCACCAGCAACTCGAGACGCGAGAAATCAACCTTGCCCTGGTCGATGAAATCGATCAGGCGGCCGGGCGTGGCAACCAGAATATCGAGTGGCGACTCCAGCAGCTTGCGCTGCTTCGGGTAGGGCATGCCGCCCAACACCGTGCCGGTACGCACGCGCGGCATGAACTTGCTGTATTTTTCGACCGCCGTGGTGACTTGCAACGCAAGTTCGCGCGTCGGCG
Organism: Betaproteobacteria bacterium; assembly: GCA_043759115.1. Taxonomy (GTDB): domain Bacteria; phylum Pseudomonadota; class Gammaproteobacteria; order Burkholderiales; family SG8-41; genus PALSA-1004. The sequence goes on from JAYVME010000302.1 coordinate 8,265, forward strand.
TGAGCACGAGCACGCGCGGACCACGGCCGGGTTTGGCCGGCTGCGTGAGGCGCTGCAACGCCGGGAGCACGAAGGCCGCCGTTTTGCCGGTGCCGGTGGGCGCCGAACACATCAGGTCGTGGCCGGCAATCGCTTCGGGTATGGCTTTCGCCTGCACGGGCGTCGGTTCGGTATAACCGGACGCAGTCAACGCCTGCACAATAGCGGGATTCAGATTCAATGATTGAAATGACATCGATAAAACTTTCTTAGAGGTACAGCAAAAAACAAACGCGCAGGCAAAACAACTGCTGCAAAAGGCAGGCAAACGCCGCCAGCGCACGGGTATCGTCGCTAACCGTGGCTGAAGCAGCTATTTGAAAATGGGAGCTGAATCGAAGGGTCAGGGACAGATGCAACTCGAATATTTTCAATCCAAATACTGGCCGGATTGCTTCGAGGTGTGCGCACTATACATTGAATGCGACAAAATAGCCAATTAATCTCGAAGGTTACCTGAATGCGCGCAGAACTTGTGGCGTGTCGCGTGTTCCAACAATGCGATTAATTCGTCGCGCGCCGCACGCTTGCGCTCAATGCGTCATAAGCGGATAGTTTCAATGAAATATCATCTGCTTATGCTATACTCGCGCGCTTTTCAAATTACGCCCTAGGGTCGCACCATGCCGCTCGCTCATGACCATTAACGTGAATACCACCATGACTACATCGCTCGCCGACGACCCTGCCCGCCCCACGCTGCGCGCGCCGAGTCCGCGTCGTTCCATCCGCAACATTGCCATCATTGCCCACGTCGACCACGGTAAAACCACGCTAGTCGACAAGCTCCTGCGCCAATCCGGCACGTTCGCCGCCTACCAGCACCTGGTCGAGCGCGTGATGGACTCGAACGATCTCGAGAAAGAGCGCGGCATCACCATCCTCGCCAAGAACTGCGCGGTCACCTACGAAGGCACGCACATCAACATCGTCGATACTCCGGGCCATGCCGACTTCGGCGGCGAAGTCGAGCGCGTGCTGTCGATGGTCGACGGCGTGCTGCTGCTGGTCGATGCGGTCGAAGGTCCGATGCCGCAAACGCGCTTCGTGACGCGCAAGGCGCTGGCGCTGGGATTGAAACCGATTGTCGTCGTCAACAAAATCGACCGCGACGGCGCGCGTCCGGACTGGGT
>JAYVME010000303.1:0-4136 GCA_043759115.1 Betaproteobacteria bacterium
GCACAGCGCCGCATGAATTGCCCTTTCTGCGGCTTTCCCGCCTTGGTGTGACGGTCCACAATGGCGCTTATGTCGCATCGCGAGCCGCTATTGGTAAAAATCCACATGGCAATCTATCGGCTTGGCGCCGCTAGGGCAATGGCTGCGTGGTGCAAGGCGAACCCACCCCTCGCGCAGCGGATTCAGGCGATGTCGGGGACGGGGTGGTAGCAGCCAGCCCTTGCGGCTTGTCGGGTCGGACCACGCTAACGTTCCGTAATCAATGGATTTTCTACCCACGGAATGACGTTTTTTGGCCTTAGCATGTCATTTTCGGTATCGAAATCGCTGGTGTAAACACTTTGTTGTTCTCGCAGTGTATGCGCGCCAGCGGCTTCATTGACGTCACGATGCACGGCTTTCGCGCCGAGCTCACGCTTTATCTTCTCGACGAAATCATAGCTGCCCACTGCAATTGCTTCTGACCAACGGGCGTCTCGCCTCATAGCCTCGCGTGCCAGCGCTTCGTCAACCCATAGTCGGTGCGCTCGCTGGAAATCCATGACGCTCGTGAAGCCACATGACACGCTCAAATCCGCCAAGTCGATTATCGTATAGCGCTCGGGGAGATTCTGAATTTCACGGTAACCGCCGTGCGTCCATTCCGCCGGATGCTTGACTGCGCCGGCGCGCACCATGTTCAAGTCGATGTAGACGAGGCAGCGCTGCAAGTGCTCGCCATCCTCGATCGCCGTTGAGTGATAGCGGTCCTCCCAGAAGTCGCCCTGCCGGTGTTTTCGACGGTTAAACTCCTGAGCTGTCCGCCCGGCAATCAGCTGCATACTCTCCGCAATGACACCATCACCCGTATCTCTCACCAGTAGGTGAATATGGTTGGACGTTACCACGTAGTTGAGAACACGCAGGCCAAAGCGTTTTTTCGCTTTGAACACCCAATGCAGATAACGGCGCCGATCGCGCACGAATTTGAACAGAAACGACTTCTCGTGGCAGCGGTGAGTGATGTGCCAGAGCTGACCGGGCAGGAAGTGACGATTCGCGCGTGGCATGGCTGCGATTCCTTAGAACGTCGTTATTGCACCTGATAACGCGCGTCCAAGTCTTCCGGTCGACACGATTTTACATTCTTGCTTACGTAGATCAAGGCGTTGCGCTGGTCCGACCCGAATCCGGTGGCCTACCTCGGCGCTTAGAGAGCATGCTCCGGACCGCACGAGTGGGGTGAAAAACATCAACTCAGTTGCAGTCGTATTGGTAAAGGCCCCTCTGGCAAAAAATTTTCCCATGTTATTATGATTGGTATGACATACACAATCAGTCTGGCTCCGGAAATCGCCGACGGGAAGATTCGCCAGCATGCGGTGGAACGCCTGCGCGAGCTGAAGGTCGCGTTGCCCACACTGAGTCAGCTCGCCGACCCGGACCTCATTCCGGACCGGCAGCGGGCCGCCCTTGCCGGCGTGGAACCCGATGCGCCGCTGGCGGCCAATCTGTGGCGCGTCCACTGGTTCAACGACGCAGCACGCACGGGCCGCGCCGATGTTCCGGGCTACCTGGTGTTGCCGGAGTCCCTCACCGGGGTGAAGGCCAAAATCGTCGTGGCGCTCGGCGGGCGCTTTCCGATGATCGGCGCGCACAAGGTGCTGGCCGCCTATGGCTGCCTGGTTCCTCGTCTGGTCACCGGCCGCTTCGACCCGACCCGCGATAAGGCGATCTGGCCGTCGACCGGCAATTATTGCCGGGGCGGTGTAGCGATCTCGCGCACTCTCGGCTGCCGCGGCGTCGCGGTGCTGCCTGCCGGTATGAGCCAAGAGCGCTTCGACTGGCTCGAGCACTGGGTGGGCGACAATTCGGACATCATCCGGACTCCCGGCACGGAGAGCAACGTCAAGGAAATCTATGACAAGTGCGCGGAACTTTCCCGCGACCCGGAAAACGTGATCGTCAACCAGTTCTCCGAGTTCGGCAATTACCTCGTTCACTACTATTGCACGGGTCGGGCGCTGGACCGCGTATTCGCCGATCTACGCAGCAGGGAGCCCGGGCTTCGCCTCTCGGCTTTCGTCGCGGCCACCGGCTCGGCGGGCACCATCGCCGCGGGCGATTACTTGAAGTCCCGTCACGGCACGAAGATCGCGGCCGTCGAAGCCGTCGAATGCCCGACCATGCTGTACAACGGCTATGGCGAACACAATATCCAGGGCATCGGCGACAAGCACATTCCGCTTATCCAGAACGTGATGAACACCGACCTCGTCGTCGGCGTATCGGATCGCGGCTCGGATGCACTCAACCTGCTGTTCAACGACAGCATCGGCCGCACCTACCTTACCCAGCGGCAAAAGATAGCCCCCGCTTTGGTGGACGAGTTCGTCAATATCGGCCTGTCCGGCAACGCCAACATCATCGCCGCGATCAAGATCGCCAAACGTCTCGAGCTCGGGCCTTCCGATGTAATCGTAACCATTGCGACGGACAGCGCCACGCTCTACGACAGCGAGCGCAAATCTTATCTTGGGCGTACTTATCCCGGCGGTTTCGACGAGGTGCACGCCGGCGAGATCTTCGGGCATCACCTGCAGGCCGTCGCCGATGATCACGTGATCGAGTTGACGCATGTGGACCGGCGGCGGATTTTCAACCTCGGTTACTACACCTGGGTCGAGCAGCAGGGCGTGCCGGCCGCTGATTTCGACCGCCGAGTGGACGCCGCATTCTGGACCAGGCTCCAGGCATCGATTCCCGCCTGGGACCAACTCATCGCGGATTTTAACGAGGATACCGGGTCGCTGCGCGCGCGCTAGCTCGCGAACCGGCTCCGTCCCGAAACACACTGGGAGGCAGAGGGTGAGTCAGTCCTATCTCGAACTTCGGCGCAAGCTCGCCGGGCGCGATCGAAGTCTCCACGAGAAGGTTATTTCGCTCGAGGCGGCCGCTGCGCTCGTCAAGGACGGCGAAACGGTCGGCATCGGCGGCAGCACATTGTCGCGCACGCCGATGGCCATGATCTGGGCGCTGATCCGTGCCCGCAAAAAGCGGCTTACATGCGCCCGCGGTATCACCTCGAGCGAGGGCGATTGGCTGTTCGGGTCTGGCGCCTGCGAGCACATGGTGACGAGCTGGTTCAGCCAGGGCATCGTCTGGGGCGTGTCGAAAGTGATGCGCCATTATATCGAGGGCGGCAACGCGCGCTTTGACGAGTGGAGCCATATGGCGATGGGCCTGCGATTCAGGGCCGGCGCGATGGGCGTGCCCTTCCTGCCGATGCGCTCGATGCTCGGGTCCGACGTCCTGCGGCAACGTCCTGAGGCGCGCGCGATCGATTGCCCCTTTACCGGGGACAAGCTCCTGCTCGTGCCCGCGCTCAACCCGGATGTCGCGCTCATTCACGTGCAGCGCTGCGACGTCTACGGGAACGCACAGATCGATGGGCTGCAGTTCCTGGACATCGATCTCGCAATGGCCGCGAACCGGGTCATCCTGACGACCGAGCGCATCGTCTCCAACGACCAGATTCGGCGGGCGCCGGACCAGACGAAGATCCCCTTCTTCGCGGTCGAAGCCGTCGTGGAGGTGCCATTCGGCTGCGCTCCGCACGAGTGCGGCGGCACTTACGAGCCGCTGTTTCGGCACATGGATTACTACACCTCGCTGGTCAACAAGGACCCCGTTAGCGGAATGGCCGAGTACCTTGATCGCTACGTCTACGGCCCGCAGTCCTGGACCGACTATCTCAACCTGCTTGGGCTCGACCACTTGCTCGACGCCGCACGGCACGGCCGGAGCATCTCGAATGCATAGTCCTCGGGATTACACCGCCAGCGAGTTGCTCGCGATCATGAGTTCCAGACTTCTAAAGGACGGGCAGATCGTATTCGCCGGCGTCGGCATCCCGCTCCTGGCGGCGACGCTCGCGCAAGGATTGCATTGCCCGGGTCTCACTATCCTGTTTGAAGGCGGCGTCATCGGACCCATTATCGAGCCGGGTAAGCTCCCTCCTTCCACCAACGAACAACGCTGCACCATACGCGCCAACATGGTGCTTGGCAGCACCGACGTTCTGCTTCTTTTGCAGCGCGGTTACGTCGATATTGGTTTCATGGGCGGTGCGCAGATCGATCAACACGGCAATCTGA
>JAYVME010000304.1:0-9400 GCA_043759115.1 Betaproteobacteria bacterium
TGAAGCAGGCGGTCGCGCACCTGATTCCGTATATCGAAGCCGAGAAGGCGAAGTCGGGCGACGTGCGGCCCAAGGGCAAGATCGTGCTCGCGACCGTGAAAGGCGACGTGCACGATATCGGCAAGAATATCGTGGCGGTCGTGCTCCAGTGCAATAACTATGAAGTGATCAACCTTGGCGTGATGGTGCCGTGGCAGAAGATCGCGCAGGTTGCGCGCGACGAGAAATGCGACATCATCGGGCTGTCGGGGCTTATCACACCGTCGCTTGAGGAGATGGCGCACAACGCGCGCGAGATGGAACGCGAGGGTTTCGAGATTCCGCTGCTGGTCGGGGGTGCTACGACCTCGCGCACGCACACGGTCGTCAAGATCGCGCCGGGTTATCACGGCCCGGTGATCTGGGTGCCGGATGCGTCGCGCAGCGTGAGTGTGTGCAGCAACCTCTTGTCGGACGAGTTGCGGGACGGCTATCTTGCCGGGGTGAAAGCGGAATACGCGCGCATCAAGACGCAGCACGAGAACAAGGCGGGCCCCGGGCCCATGCACAAACTGGCGGAAGCACGCCGGCACGGCCTCAAAACCGACTGGCGCACGTACACGCCGCCGGCGCCGTCGTTTCTCGGACTCAAGCATCTGAAAAACTACACGCTCGCGGAAATCGCCGAGCACATCGACTGGGCGCCGTTTTTCCAGACGTGGGAACTGGCAGGTTCGTACCCGAAGATACTCGACGATGAAGTCGTCGGCGTCGAGGCGAAGAAGGTGCTCGCCGAAGGGCGGGCGATGCTGAAGAAAATCGTCGACGGCAAATGGCTGAAGGCCAACGCGGTGTTCGGCATTTTTCCGGCCAACAGCGTCAACGGCGGCGACGACATCGAAATCTACGCCGACGAGAGGCGCGACCGCGTGCTGATGACGTGGCACAACCTGCGCCAGCAGAACGTGAAGCCGACCGGCCGGCCCAATTTATGCATCGGCGATTTTGTCGCGCCGAAGGAGTCGGGCGTCAAGGATTACATCGGCGCGTTCGCCGTCACCGCGGGCATCGGCATCGACAAGCGCGTCAAAGCGTACGAAGACCAGCACGACGATTACAACTCGATCATGTTGAAAGCGCTCGCCGATCGTCTGGCGGAGGCGTTTACCGAGCTTCTGCACAAGCGCGTGCGCCGCGAGTTCTGGTGCTACGCGAAGGACGAGAGTCTCGACAACGCGGAACTGATCGCCGAAAAATATCGCGGCACCCGTCCCGCGCCCGGTTATCCGGCATGCCCCGACCACACCGAGAAGGGCGCGCTGTTCGATCTGCTGCGCGCGCCCGAGGTCGGCATCACCGTGACCGAAAGCTATGCGATGTGGCCCGCGTCGTCGGTCAGCGGCTTTTACCTGTCGCATCCGCAGTCGCAGTACTTCGCGGTCGGCAAGCTTGCGCGCGACCAGGTCGAGGATTACGCGCGGCGCAAGGACATGACCGTCGCAGATGCAGAGCGCTGGCTGGCGCCCTACCTCGCGTACGAACCCGCGCCGGTGACGCGCCCGGCGCAAACCGCGGTCGCGTAATTTTCCATCGTGTTTTCCGTCGCCGAGGTCGGGCAATTCAACCGTGACGGATATGTCGTGGCGCGGGAGCTTGCCGCGCCCGGCGACTGCGTCGCGATCAAGACCATTGCCGAGCGCGATCTCGCGGCGGCCGCAGCACCCGTCGAGTATGAAACCGATACAAAATATCCCGGCGCGCCGGTGTCGCCCGAGGCGCCGGGCGGGCGCACCGTGCGCCGGCTCCTGCAGGCGTGCGCGCGCGACCCGCTCATCGCATCTTGGGCGACGCAGCCCGCGCTGGCAGGGCGCTTGCGTCAGCTACTGGGGTCGCGCGTCGAGCTGTCGCGGGCGCATCACAACTGCGTGATGACGAAAAACCCGAGCTACAGCAGCATCACGAACTGGCACCAGGACATACGTTACTGGTCGTTCGAGCGACCGGAGCTGATATCGGTGTGGCTGGCACTCGGCCGCGAGTACTTCGAGAACGGTTGCCTGCTCGTGCTGCCGGGCTCGCACAAATTGAACTTCACGGCGGCGCAGCTCGACGCGGCGCTGTTCCTGCGCCCCGATGTGGAAAGCAACAAACCGCTGATCCGCACCCAGCGCCGCGTCGAACTCGAACCCGGCGACGTGCTGTTCTTTCATTGCCGCCTCTTTCACGCGGCCGGGCACAACCAGACCGCGGATACCAAGTTTTCGTTTGTGTTGAGTTATCACGCGGCCGACAATCGCCCGCTCCCCGGCACACGCTCGGCGTCGCTGCCTGACCTCCCGTTATAAGGGACGGGCCGCGCCGCGCCCGCCGCAGGCGCGCTAAAATGCGCGCTTTTACCGGTAAAGGAGATGCATGGCAACCCTGGTTTCGCCCTTCGCGCTGACGGCGCTGCTGCTCACGGCATCCAACGTGTTCATGACTTTCGCGTGGTACGGGCACTTGAAGAATCTGCAATCGAAGCCGTGGCTCGTCGCCGCGCTGATAAGCTGGGGCATCGCGCTGTTCGAGTACCTGCTGCAGGTGCCCGGCAATCGTATCGGCTTCACCGTGATGTCGCTCGGGCAGTTAAAAATCCTGCAGGAAGTGATCACGCTGCTGGTATTTGTGCCGTTCGCATTCTTTTACATGGACCAGAAGCTCACGCTGAACTATGTCTACGCCGGCCTGTGTCTGGTCGGCGCGGTTTATTTCATTTTCAAAGGCTGATGGGTTTGCGTGTAACCTGAATCCTGACTTCTGAATCCTGTTTCATGCACATTCACATCCTCGGCATCTGCGGCACGTTCATGGGCGGCATCGCGGCGATCGCGAAGGCCGCCTGCCATGCGGTGACCGGCTGTGATGTGAACGTCTATCCGCCGATGAGCACGCAACTCGAAGCGCAGGGCATCAAGCTCATCGAAGGTTACGGCGCCGACCAGTTGAACTTGAAGCCCGACGTGTTCGTGATCGGCAACGTCGTCACGCGCGGCAATGCGCTGATGGAAGAAATACTTAGTCGCGGGTTGCCGTATATCTCGGGACCGCAATGGCTTGCCGAAAACGTATTGCGCGGCCGCTGGGTGCTGGCGGTGGCCGGCACGCACGGCAAGACGACGACGAGTGCAATGCTGGCGTGGATGCTCGAACACGCGGGCATGCAGCCCGGCTTCCTGATCGGCGGCGTGCCGGAAAATTTCGGCATCTCGGCACGCATTGGTGGCGATCCATTCTTCGTGATCGAAGCCGACGAATACGACACTGCGTTTTTCGACAAGCGCTCGAAGTTCGTGCATTACTCGCCGCGCACCGCGGTGCTCAATAATCTCGAATTCGACCACGCCGATATTTTCCCGGACCTCGCCGCGATCGAAACGCAGTTTCATCACCTGGTGCGCACGGTGCCTGGCAAAGGCCTCATCGTAGCCAACGGCGCCGACCACAACCTCGCGCGCGTCCTTGCCCGCGGTTGCTGGACGCCGGTTGAGCGTTTCGCCATTGCCGGCGGTTGGCAGGCGGGCGCGCAGTCGGCGGACGGGCGGTTCACCGTGAGTTTCAACGGCAGGCCGCAGGGCGAGGTGAAGTGGGGCCTCGTCGGCGCGCACAATCAAACGAACGCGCTCGCGGCAATCGCCGCCGCACGCCACGCGGGGGTGCCGGTTGCACACGCCATCGCGGCACTAGCACAGTTCAGGAACGTGAAGCGCCGGCTCGAATTGCGCGGCACGGTCAATGGTGTTTCCGTCTACGACGATTTCGCGCACCATCCGACCGCGATCAAAACCACACTGGCGGGACTGCGCGGCAAGGCGGGCAAGGCCAGAATACTCGCCGTGCTCGAACCGCGCTCCAACACCATGAAACTCGGCGTCATGAAAGATGCGCTCGCCGGCAGTCTGGCCGCGGCTGATCGCGTGTACTGCTATGGTGCGGGACTGGGGTGGGACCCGACCGCGGCGCTGGCGCCGCTTGGCGCCAAGGCCGAAATCCACGGGGATATTGCACAACTCGTCGCCGCGATTGCGGCGGCGGCGCAAGCGGGCGATCACGTGCTGATCATGAGCAACGGCGGCTTCGGCGGCATCCACGACAAGCTGCTCGCACAATTGAAAGACCGTCATGGCTAATACGCTGCACGATCTCTCGCTCATAATCCGCTCGCGCTTCCCGGTCGTGCAAATCGAGACGCGCGAAGAGACGCGCATCATGAAGCTCCTTGAACGCGTCGCCAACCTCGAAGGCTGGGCGCTCTTTGTGTGGTCGGTCGCCGACGGCATGAAGCGAATTCCGCGCACGGACGTGATGACGCAGACTTATGAATTCGAGGATGCGCTGCGCTATATCGACAAGACGCCGCAGAACGGTTTGTACACCATGCTGGACGCGCAGCCTTACTTCGAAAATCCGGTCAACGTGCGCCTCATCAAGGAGATTGCCCAGGAGTACTACAAGACCGCGCGCACCATGGTCTTCGTCGGCGCGCAGATCGACTTGCCGGCCGATCTCGCGCACATGAGCGCGCGCTTCAATCTGCCGCTGCCGGATGTCGCGGAGATCCGCGAAATGTTCAGGGAAGAAGCGCAGCTGTGGCAGCGCCAACGATGTCACGCAACTGCCGCCGGAGCTCTTGCGCAAGGGGCGCATGGACGAAATATTTTTTGTCGATCTGCCGGACGCCGCCACGCGCGCCGATATCTTTCGCATCCATCTCAAAAAGCGCAAGATCGAGCCGGCTAAATTCGATCTGGCGCAACTGGCGGTGGCGGCCGAGGGTTTTTCGGGCGCCGAAATCGAACAGGCGATTGTTGCCGCGATCTATGAAGCGCTGGCGACGAAGCAGCCGCTGACAACCGAGCACGTGCTCGCCGAAATCGGCCACACGCGGCCGCTCTCGGTGGTGATGGCGGAGAAAGTCGAAGGACTGCGCGAGTGGGCGGCGGGGCGGACGGTGCGGGCGGATTAGGGGAGCGTGTGCTGTCGCGCGATGGCCGGGTCTAAAACGTCGAAAGACAAATTGTTGTAAATCAAGCAAACTCTGCCGCTATGACTACTTCTACCGAAACCGCCACCCGCCCTGACGGGTTTCCCCGCGCCGTGAGCCTGTTGCTGAACATCGCCCACGGCATCGACCACATGTTTCTGCTGATCTTCGCCACGGCGGTCGCCACGATTGCCGTCGAATTCGGCTTTTCGAACTGGACGGACCTGATGCCGTACAGCGTCGGCGCGTTTGCGCTGTTCGGTCTCGGTGCGCTGCCTGCGGGCCGCCTCGGCGACTTATGGGGCCGTCGCGTCATGATGATCATTTTTTTCTTCGGCATGGGCGCCGCCGCGTTGCTGGTGGCGGCTACGCAGAATGCCTGGCAACTCGCGGCGGCGCTGACGCTGCTCGGCGCCTTCGCCGCGATCTACCATCCGGTGGGCATCCCGATGCTGGTACAGCACGTCCCAAATCCGGGTGCTGTGATCGGCATCAACGGGCTCGCCGGCAATCTTGGCATCGCCGTCGCCGCACTCGTGACCGGCTTGCTGGTCAAGTGGATCGGCTGGCGCGCCGCATTTGTCATGCCCGGAATTATCTCGATCGCGTGCGGAATTATTTTCGCCATACTGTGCCCGCATGAAACCGAAGCGCCGTCTAAGCGCAAGGGCGGCAAGGCGAGGGTGGTGTTGTCGCCCGCGATGCTGGTGCGCGCGTTCACCGTCATGACGGTGGCGGCGGTCGCCAGCAGCCTGATTTTCAACTTCACGACGAATGGCAACGCGCAGTTGCTGTCCGCGGGCTTTCTGGGCGTGATCGAAGACCCGGCGGTCCTCGGCGCCATGCTGGCGTTGGTCTACACGATCGCGTCGTTTGCGCAAATCGTGGTCGGCCGGCTGATCGACCGCATGCCGCTCAAGCCGCTGCAGCTATGGATGTCGGTGGCGCAGATACCGCTGCTGATCGTCGCCGCGCACACGCAGGATTGGTGGCTGTTCGTGGCGCTGCTCGCAGTCATGATATTCATCTTCGGCTCGATCCCGTTTACCGACGCCATGATCGTGCGCTACGTTGATGACCGGCTGCGCTCGCGCGTGGCTGGCATGCGGCTCACCGTGGCGTTCGGCATCAGCTCGCTCGCCGTGTGGTTGCTCGGGCCGTTGGTGAAAAGTATCGGGTTTACCGCGGCGCTGTGGATCCTGGCCGGCATCGCCGCGATCAGGTCCGTGATCGTGCTGCTGCTGCCGGACGAGCCGGCGGATGGAGAGACCGCAAAGCCGTAAGGTCCCGCTCGCAGGCGGTGGCCTGGTTTGCTTAACCGCCGCTCAGCGCCTGCACGATCACCAGTTCATCCTGCGCATTCAACGGCTGTGAAATCTCGCGCACCTGCTCGCCGTTGACGAACAAACGGATGTGGCGGCGGATGCGGTCCTGCTCGTCGATCATGCGAAAGCGGATCCCGGGATACTGTCGTTCCAGCTCGACGAGAACGGCGGCGACCGTCGCGCCGTGCGCCTCGACCTCGCCGCGGTCCGTGTACGAACGCAACGCGCCCGGGATCAACACTTTCATCGAAACGCCGTCCGCCTATGCAAACTGCGCGGTTTCCACCGCATAGATTTCGGGCAGATTGCGCGCGATGCACCACCAGCGGAAAGCCGATGTCGCCGACGGTCTTCGGCATGCTGCGGCCGATGCGCTCCCACGCGCCGTTGCCGTCGCGGCGGTAGATGCCGCAGTGGTTCTGCTGGTACAGACGGTCCGGGTTGCTCGGGCAGATCCGCACGCAATGCGGATCGTGGAAGGTCGGGATTTTGGGATCGAGGTTGTAGCCCTGGACCACTTCCATGCCGTTGATGATGACCTGCCACGTTTTGCCGCCGTCCTTCGATTCGTGCACGCCGCCGCCCGACATGCCGAACAGCATGTGCCTGCGGTCGCGCGGATCGATGATGATTGAATGCAGCTTGGGGCCGTCAGGCGTGCCGTCCTGCGCCGTGCCCATCCACTTGCGGTACGTCATATCGTCGTTGATCATTGAAAACGGCTGCCACGTAACGCCGCCGTCGCTCGAGCGGAACAGGCCCTGCGGCGACGTGCCCGCGTACCAGACATTGGGCTCGTCCCGATGGCCCGGCGTCAGCCAGAAGGTGTGATCGACCGCGCGGCCTTTCTCGCCCTCAGGCACTTTTGCAAATGCCGGCGGCTGCTTGGCCTCCTGCCAGGTGCGGCCGCGGTCGGTCGAGCGCATCAGCGTCGGGCCGAGGTGCCCGGTCTTGGTCGCGGCCAGCAGCGTGTGGCCGTCGCGCGGATCGAGCACCATGTGGCTGACGATGTGGCCGAGAAAATGTGGCCCGTCAGTGCGCCAGTTTTTGCGTGCAGCGTCGCTGTGCAGCAGCCACGCGCCCTTGCGCGTGGCGACGAGCAGCGCAATAGTACGCGAGGCGCGCGACGATTTGGTTTTCGGTTTGCGAACTGCCGGTTTGGCGGCTTTTCTCTTCATCGTTGGTCTCCCGGAATTATTGCTGCTGCTGTTGTTGCGCTTTTGCGGCAACGGTTTCCCGGATCGGACGGATCGGCCGCACTTCGACACAGCCTACGCGCGCCGGCGGGATTCTCGACGCGATTTGGATCGCCTCGTTCAGGTCACGCGCTTCTATCATGTAGAAGCCGGCGAGCTGCTCCTTGGTCTCGGCGAACGGACCGTCGGTGACCGACAGCTTGCCGTTGCGCATGCGCACGGTGGTGGCCGTCTGCACCGACTGCAGCGCCTCCGACGCGAGGCAGGAGCCGCTCTTGCGGATAGACTTGTCGAATTCCACGCACTCTTCATCGGGCATTTCGTCGAGCCGTTTTTCATCGAGGTAAACGAGGCACAGATATTTCATGGCTTGCTCCCAATCGGAATTATTTTTCAGCCGCGGCCTTCAAGTTGGCAAGGCCCGTCTCGAAGTCCTTGCCGATCATGCTGTCCATGCTGACAAACACCTGCATGATCTTCGATACGAAATTGGCGGGGCCCTGCATCGCCCATGTCACGTTCGTCATGCCGCCCTTGGGTTCCAGCGTGAACTCTATCGTGTTGTGGCCTTCGAACGGCTTCACGAAATCGATCTTGAGCGCGACCTTCGAAGACGGCACCGACTCGGCAATATCCATGCTGCCCTGGCCGACACTGCTGTTGCCTTCCCAGCCATAGTGAGCGCCTTTGCCGCTGGTGATCGCGCCGTAGTTCCGTTTCATCGCGGGATCTTTTTTCTCCCACGGCGACCATGCGTCCCAGCGCTTGAAGTCGTTGATGAGCGGGAAAATCTTTTCCGGCGGCGGCTTGATGCTGATCGAGCGCTGGACGCCGAAAGTGTCGGGCTTGGTCGCGGCAAAAATCAGGATGCCGGCGATAAGAGCGACGATAACGAGGGCGATGGTTTTGAACATGGGATTTCCTTTGGTTGGGTTAGGCGCGGCCATTACGGCATTACGATGACCATCCACGACACGCCGAAGCGGTCGGCCACCATGCCGAAGCGCGGTGAATAGAAAGTCTTGGCCATCGGCATCTGCACCTGCCCGCCCGCGCCGAGCGCCGCGAAATAACGGTCGGCTTCTGTCTCGGTCTTGACCGTCACGGACAGCGAGAATCCCTGGAAGCTCGGCTTGCCTTCGCAGCGGCCGTCGGACGCCATCACCGCCGTGTCGCCGATCTTAAGGCACGCGTGCATCACCTTGTTGTCGGAGCCGGGCGCCATGCAGTCCGGTTGCGGCGGTTCGGGACTGTCCTTGAAGCGCATCAGCATCTCGACCTTGGCGCCGAGTGCCTGCTTGTAGAACTCGATCGCTTCTTCGCAGCGGCCGTCGAAAAATAAATACGATTGGATATGCATGTCGGTTCCTTTGATAGTTGGTTCGTTGCAGGATGAATTGCCGCCCGCTGTTTCAGCGGCCGGCGTTTTTCGCGGTCTTCGCGCGCAGCTCGGCTTCCTTGTTCACGATTTCTTGGTTATCGGTCAATTCCGGGGTCTCGAACACCTGCCGGATTTCGATTTCCGAATCGGTCTCGAACGGATTCGGGCAGCGCCTGACCCATTCGATCGCTTCTTCCCGCGATTTCACCTGCCACATCCAGTAGCCCGCGATCAGTTCCTTGGTTTCGGCAAAAGGCCCGTCGATCACGGTGCGATTTTTGCCCGAGAAGCTGACGCGCGCGCCTTTCGAGCTCGGATGCAGTCCCTCTCCGGCGAGCATCACGCCGGCTGTCACGAGTTCCTCATTGAACTTCATCATGTCCTTGAGCAATTGCTCCTTCGGCATCTCGCCCGCCTCGGACTCCCGCGTGGCTTTCACTATGACCATGAATCGCATCGCCGTATATCCTTGTAACCGCATTTTAATTCGGTACTGTCC
>JAYVME010000305.1:0-9343 GCA_043759115.1 Betaproteobacteria bacterium
CATGTCCTCGAGTTCGACGACACTCACGACGAAGCGGTGCTGCACGCCGGCTCGGCAGCGATACCCGCGGCGTTTGCCGCCGCGGGCCTGCGCGGCGAAGTGAGCGGCAAGGAGCTATGCGAAGCGGTGCTGCTGGGGGTGGAACTCACATGCCGCTTGGGTCTCGCGACGCGGCTGAATCTCGTCGAGGGGGGCTGGATATATACCGCGCTCTTCGGACACTTCGGCGCAACGCTCGCCGCCGCGCGCATCATCGATCACCGCCCCGACGTGCTGCGCAATGCGTTCGGCATTGTCTACTGCCTGGCGAGCGGCAATCACCAGTCGACACGCGAAGGCGCGCCGACCAAGCACGTGCAGCCGGGGTTTGCCGCCGCCAATGGCATCACCGCCGCGCTCATGGCGAGCGGCGGACTCGACGGGGTCAAACAGCCGCTCACCGGCGAGGACGGTTTGAGCCGCGTGTACCTGCACGACTCATTCGACCCGGCGCGCGCAGTCCGCGAGCTGGGCAGTCAATGGGAATTCGATCGTCTTTCCATCAAGCCCTATCCGACGTGCCGTCTTACCCATCCAGCGATCAGCGCGGCGCTGGAACTGCGCGCGCAACTCGGCGGCGACGCCGGCAAAATCGAGCGCATTGAGCTCGTGATCGGCCCGCAAGCGCACGACGTGGTCGGGCGCGACGTAGCGGAACGCCGCACGCCGCAGACACGCGTGGCCGCGCAGTTCAGTGTCTTCTGGGCAGTCGCGAGCGCGCTTGCTTTCGGCGAGGTGACCCCGCGACAGCTCGCGGAGGAGATACCGCCGTCAGCGAACCTCCGCGATTGGATAAGCAAGATCGGCGCCACTGCCGATCCGGCCGCCGGGCAGCGCGACGTCGGCGGCTGCATGCTGAAGGCTTACGGCGCGTTCGGCGCGCGTGAAGTGCAGCAGACGAACGCGAAGGGGCATCCGGACCATCCTCTGAGCGACGCGGAGCTGCTCGCGAAATTCAAGGCGAACCTGCGCTACGCGAACGTGCCCGACGCACGGGCAGCGGAACTCGCGGAGCAGATCATAGCGATCGACAGCCTGTCTGACGTGCGGCCGTTGGCGGACGCGCTCGCCGGCGCCGCGCCGGGCTGACGCCGTACCTGCAATGAGATCGTTGCGTCACGTTACGCCGCCTTTCCGCGTCTACTGCGGCGCGGACAGCCTGCAGCACCTGGCCGCCGAGTTGGACCGGCTCGCCTGCCGCCGCGCCGTCGTGTTCTGCGGCCAGACGCTCGCGCATCACGCGGATGGTGTGCGGCTGGTGTCCGCGGCGCTGGGCGATCGCTGCGCCGGCGTCTTTGACGGCGTCAAAGCGCACACGCCGCTTCCCGCCGTGCTGGCGGGCGTCGCGATGCTGCGAACGCTCAAAGCCGACGCCGTTATCGCAGTCGGTGGCGGCTCGGCCGTCGTCACCGCGCGGGCATCAAGCATCCTTCTCGCAGAAGCGCGCGACATCGGCGAGCTGTGCACGCAGTTTCCGCGCGGCAAGCCGCCGGTCAGCCCCCGGCTCGCGCAGCCGAAGCTGCCGCAATTTGTCGTTGCCACAACACCGACAACCGCGTACGCCAAAGCGGGCAGCGCAGTCCTCGACCCGGCGCTGGGGCAGCGGCTGGCGCTGTTCGATCCGAAAACGCGCGCGGGCGCGCTCTTCATCCATCCCGTGCTGGCGCTGACCGCGCCGCCCGCACTCGTGTCGGGAGCGGCAGTGCAAGCGCTCTGCATGGCCGTGCAGGGCATCGAATCGCGCAGCCGCGACCCGCTTGCCGACGCGTTGCTAATGCATGCCTTGCGAGTTCTCGCGGGCAATCTATGCAAGCTGGCCGACGAACCGGATAACGCCGAGACACGGGAACAGCTAATGCTCGGCGCGCTGCTCGCGGGACAGGGAACCGATTACGCGCCGACGGGTATGACTTCCGCGCTCGCACATTGCGTCGGGGCTCGTTTTCATCTTGACAATGGCATCACGAATGCCGTGTTGCTGCCGCACGCGATGCGGTTCAACGCGCCGGCGACAGGCGATCGGCTGGCGCTCGTGGCAGAGGCATTGGGTGCACCCGTGTCTCTTTCGCCGGAAGCAGCCGTCGCTGCCGCAACGCGTGCGATACAGAATGTCTTTGCCAAAATTGGCTTGCCGACACGGCTGCGCGATATCGGCGTCCCGGAAGCGGCGCTTTCCGTGCTGGCGGCGGATGCGGCGACCGACTGGTTCCTGCACCAGAACCCCCGGCCCGTCGGCGGCACCGCGGACATACTCGAGGTATTGAGGGCTGCCTGGTAGATTGAAGCTGACAGGATTTTGCTGTTTGGCGTGAGGCACCCGGTATAAAATGCGGCTTTTTCCGGCTGCGCATCGCCACGCGTTTACGGCGTGTGCGGCACGATAAACGGGGAGTGAAATTGATGAGCACGCCGACGACAACCGTAGCGACGGGGCAGGAGCATTGGACGAAGAAGGGCGACGTCAGATTGTTTTTATGGGAGAAGGCGGCGACGGTCAAACCCGTGCGCGGCACCATCCTGTTCGTGCACGGCTCGTCGATGGCATCCACGCCCACGTTCGATTTGCAGGTGCCCGGCCGGCCGTATTCGTCGGCCATGGATTACTTCGCCGCGCAGGGCTACGACACCTGGTGCTTCGACATGGAAGGCTACGGCCGCTCCGACAAGACGCGCAATATCAATTGCGATATCGCGAACGGCGCCGACGATGCGGCGGTGGCGACCGACTACATCATGCAGACGCGCGGCGTGAAAAACTTTCTCGTCTACGGCATTTCATCTGGTGCGCTGCGCGCGGCGATGTTTGCCGAGCGCCATCCGGAGCGTGTCGCGCGGCTGGCTCTCGACGCGTTCGTATGGACGGGCGAAGGCAGCCCGACGCTGGATGAGCGGCGCAAGAAGCTGCCGCAGTTTCTGAAGATCAACCGGCGCCCGCTCGATCGCGCGTTCATGCACAGCATATTCGAGCGCGATCACCCCGGTTGTGCCGAAAAGAAGGTGGTCGAGGTATTCGCCGACGCAGTGCTCGCACTCGACGATTCGATGCCGACCGGTACTTACGTCGATATGTGCTCGAAGCTGCCGGTGGTTGATCCGGCAAAGATTACCGTGCCCTCGCTCATCATGCGCGGCCAGTTCGACGGCATCGCGAGCTTCGACGATTTGATCGAGTTTTTCAAACGCCTGCCGAATCCCGACAAGCAGTTCATCGTGATGTCCGGGATTTCGCACGCAAGCTTCCAGCAGATCAACTACGAGATGGTCTACCACATCCTGTTGTCGTTCTTCTCCCAGCCTCAACCGGTTTACCGCGGCTGACCGCCGGCGCAATAGGCGAAATGGCTAAAGCACGCTAATATTTGGATGGCGTAATAAAAAAGCGCGGGAACCATGCCGTTCCAGATTGCGGCGATCTGAACTGCCGCCAAACGCTTTTCTTTTTGTCCACCGAGGAGATAGACCATGAACCTGAAAGCACGCAGGCGTTTTGACGGATTGTTATTGTCGGTCGTCGCAATCGGCTTGTCCGGTACCGCTGCTGCGCAGAACTGGCCCGATAAGCCGGTGCGTATCATCGTCCCGTTCGGACCGGGCGGGGGGACTGACATCCAGGGCCGGCTGCTCGGCAAGAAATTTTATGAAAGCATGGGGCAGACCTTCGTCGTCGACAACCGGGCAGGTGCGGCCGGTCTGATCGGCGCCGAGCTGGCAGTGAAGTCGGCGCCCGACGGCTACACCGTTCTGTTCACCACGGCGTCGCTCTCCGTCAACGTCACTCTCTACAAGAAATCGCTGACCTTCGATCCGCTCAAGGATCTCGTACCCGTGTGCTGGATTTCTTCGGTGCCGCTGGTGTTGGTGGCGCATCCGAGCGTACCGGCCAAATCGGTGAAGGAGCTCATCGCGCTGGCGAAAAATACGGGCAAACTCAATGCCGGTTCGAATGGCGCCGGCACGACCAGTTATCTGGCGGTCGAGATGTTCAAGCAGTCCAGCGGGGCCAGCGTGGTGAACGTGCCGTACAAAGGGGGCGGCCCCGCGATTACCGCGCTGATCAGCGGCGAGGTCGATTTCGAGTTTGCGACGGCGCTTGCCGCCAAACCGCACATCGACTCGGGCAAAGTCAAGGCGCTTGCCGTGACCACCGCGAAACCGGCCAAGGCGTACCCGGATCTGCCGACCATGACTTCGGCCTATCCGGATTTCGATGTGGACAACTGGTATGCGATGTTCATGCCGGCCGGCACGCCCAAACCCATCGTCGACAAGCTCAACGCCGAAATCCTGAAGGCGCTCAAGGCGCCTGATGTGCAGGAATTCATGGCGCGGGAAGGCGGCCAGCCGGTCGGCAGCACTCCGGAAGAGCTGACGGCCATGTTCAAGCGCGAGGTCGCCAAGTACGCGAAGGTGATCGAGGCGGGACATATGGCAGTCCAATGAACGGTAGCCGGCCTGCGTTAAACGGAAATCCCTGATGGCGGAATTCGACGCCGCGGGGATTTCGCCGCTCGACCAGTACAAGTTGCTGGTGGGGACGGTCACGCCGCGCCCGATCGCGCTGGTCACGACGCTGGGTACGACCGGACCCAACGCCGCGCCGTTCAGTTTTTTCAACGCCGTCGGTTCGGACCCGCCGATGTTGTGCTTCTCGGTCGGTAACAAGGAGGCCGGCGCCAAAGACACGGTTGCCAATATTCGCGATTGTCCGGAGTTCGTGGTACATATCGTGAGCGACGCAATCAAGGACAAGATGAACATCTGCGCCGTCGACTATCCGCGCGGCGTCAACGAACTCGAAAAAGCCGGCTTCACCGCGGTGCCGTCGAAAATGGTGCGCCCGCCGCGCATCAAGGAAGCGCCGGTTGCGATGGAGTGCAAGCTCGTGCAGATTATCGAACTCGGCCGCCGGCCCAACCATCTCGTGATCGGCGAAGTCGTGTGGTTCCATTACGACGACGGTCTCGTCAACGAGCGTTTTCACGTCGACGTCGGCCGCGTCAATCCGATCGGCCGCCTTGCCGGCAAAGGCGGTTACACGCGCATCACTGATCGCTTCGAGATGCCGCGCCTTACGGGCGGATCGCCGGAATAGTGTGGTGCGCTGGCTTGCGCTCGCATGCATGGCTTTCGCGCAGTTCGCATTTGCGCAGGACTATCCAAACAAGCCCATACGTCTAATCGTAGGCTTTGCACCGGGCGGCGTGACGGATATTGTTTCACGCGCATTAAGCCAGAAACTGTACGAGCGACTGGGGCAGCAGGTGGTCGTCGACAATCGCGCGGGCGGCAGCGGAACTATCGCCGCGGTGATTACCGCGAAAGCGCCGCCTGACGGCTACACCTTGCTCATGAGCTCGGTGAGCACCATGGCGACCAACGTGAGCATGTACGCGACGCTGCCGTACGATCCGCTGCGCGATTTCGCGCCGGTCACGCTGGCGGTGGTGACACCTTATCTGGCGACGGTGCAGGCATCGTTGCCGGTAAACAACCTGCGCGAATTCATTGCGCTCGCGAAAGCGAAACCCGGCCAGCTTAATTTCGGCTCGTCCGGCGCCGGCGGCGGCGCGCATCTCTCGGTCGAACTGTTCAAGGCGATCGCGGGCATAACACTCACGCACGTGCCGTACAAGGGTTCGTCGCTCGCGTTGACCGATTTGCTGGGCAGGCATATCCAGCTAACGTTCAGTCAGCCGCCGATCGTGCTGCCGCATATTAGAAGCGGCAAACTGAAAGGGCTTGCGATCAGCAGCGCGCATCGGCTTGCCGCGTTGCCGGAGTTTCCGACCATCGCGGAATCCGGTCTTGCGGGATATGAAGCGACATCGTGGCAGGGTGTAGTCGTGCCGGCCGGCACGCCGCGCGCGATCATCATGAAACTCAACGCCGAAATCGCGCGCGCGCTGCAACTGCCGGAAATCGGCGCACGGCTCGCGGCGGAAGGCTCGGAACCGGGCGCTACCACGCCGGATGAATTCGCCGCCTTTATCAGGCGTGAAATCGTAAAATGGGCCAAGGTTGTCAAAGAGTCGGGCGCGAAAGCTGATTGAGTACAGTGCCGCTGTTGACGTAAGCGGGCATAATGGTCGCGCAGATTGCAGCATGGGGAAAGGAATGAACAATCGCCGAAAAATAATTGTTGCGCTTGGCGCGAGCGCGCTCGCTGCGTCGCTCGCATCTTTCGCTCAGCAGCAGGGCAAAGTCTGGCGCGTCGGTTTCCTGGCGTCCCGCGGTCGCCCGGTTTCCCTCGATTCCGATATTTACGCTGGATTTCTGCGAGGCATGCGCGAGCTTGGCTACGTCGAGGACAAGAACCTGGTGATCGAATGGCGCTTCAGCGAAGGCAGAGCCGAGCTGCTGCCGGTCCTCGCGGCAGAGTTGGTGCGATTGAAAGTGGATCTCATCATCGTTTCATCCACACCTGCTGCGAGCGCCGCGCAAAAGGCCACCACGACGATACCCATTGTAATGGCAACGATCGGTGACCCGGTGGGCAGCGGATTCGTCAAGAGCCTGGCGCGACCCGGGGGCAATATCACCGGATTTACGAATATGACTCTCGAACTCGGTCCCAAGCATTTGGAAATGCTGCGTAGCGTTATACCAAAGCTGGCGCGTGCGGCCGTTGTGCTGAATCCTGAAAACTCGATCAATATCGAGGTGCTGAAGAGGGTCCGGGGCGCAGCGCAAAAGGCGGGCGTAAGGATACTTCCCGTGGAAGTGCGAACACCACAAGAGATCGAAAACTCATTTCCCTTGATGATCCGGGAACACGCCGGGGCACTCATCATAGTACAAGATGCACTCTTCACCCAGCAGAGGCGCCAGCTCTCTGAACTGGCGGCGAAATATCGACTGCCCGCGATAGGCTCAATCAGGGAATATGTGGAGGCTGGCATGTTGATGAGCTATGGACCGAGTTATTCCGACATTTTTCGGCAGGTCGCAACTCATGTGGACAAGATTTTCAAGGGCGCGAAGCCCGCTGACATACCAGTCGAACAGCCGACGAAATTTGAGTTGTTCATCAACGGCAAGACCGCCAAAGCACTGGGCCTCAAGATTCCGCAGTCGCTGCTGATCATGGCCGACAAGGTGATCGAATAGACCGTAAGACCGGACACTGTCGTCCCGGCTTACGTCGCCACGTTGGAGCGGACAAGTTTTGCCGCTCAACGCGGCGGAAATTGCTCATTGCGCTTGGCGCAAGCGCGCTCGCCGGTGCGGATGTTGTTGTTTCAGCGTTTACGCAGGAATTCTTCGGGCTCGATGCCCGCTTGTTTGAGGATCGCGCGCAGCGTTCCCTCGGGCATGTCGCCGGGGTGGTTCGGGATGGTGGTGTAGTTGTTAGTCGCAGGGTTAAACCAGATCTCATGCGAGCCGCGGGCTTGACGGTCGAACTGCAAGCCGAGTTTCTTTAGCTGCTTGACGATCTCACGGTAACGGAAGCCGGCGAGCCTGCCCATCTATCCGCTCAGTTTTATGCGCTGACGATCAACGGGTAATCGAACCGCGCTTTGACCGGTGCGAGCTTGATCTTGCCGGGTCGTTTCGTGCCGGAGCGTTCGGCACGCGCCTCCAGGAGTTTCTTGGCAACATCGCGTGCAATTTCGAGCGTTTCCTGGATCGTGCGACCTTGAGCGACCAGTCCCGGCACGTCGTCGCTGGTGACGAGATAGACGCCCTCGGGCAGCTTTTCGATATGGACGTTTAGGATCTGTTCCATTATGAGATTCCGTTGTGAATCGTGAATGTTGATTATCCGCTTGTTTGACCGTTCAGACAATCACCGCGCTTGCATGTTGTGCGAGTGGGCCTGAAAATGTGTCGCCGGACAATATAGTTAATTGCTTTTGGGAAATTCCATGACGGCCAAATCCACCTACACCCGCCCCGCGTTCGACAAGGTGATCGAATAGACCGTAAGACTGGAGCTATCATTACGTCGGTTCGCGCGTGATCGTCGCCGCCACGATCCACACTCGCTTAAGTTGCGGCAGCCCGATGCGCCAATGCGAGTTCCGCGGCAATCGCGGCGAGGCGTTTGTCATGCGTCCACAGACGTGTCGGGGTTGCAATTGCGGTCGCGGCAAGCAGGTGCGCATCGATGTAACCTATGCCACGGCCCATCAAGGCGTTTTGTTCGATGAAAAACAGCGTTTCATCATCATCCGCAACCGGCACGACAGGCAGCGCGCGCAAAAGCGCCAGCACCGTTTCGCGCGACTTGAGATTGCCACAGGCAAGTTCACCGATTACGAACGGATGCGTTGCAACCTGACCCACGCGCAGCGCGGCCGCGAGCTTTGCATCCCCAGCGCGCAGGTAATCGACCCAGACCGAGGTATCGACCAGGATCATGTCACCGCCTCATTTGGCCTTCGTCCGCCGCCGGTCAATTTGTTTTAACTGTTTCTCGCTGCCGCCCAGGCGCGAAAGACGCTGAGCGCTCTCGCGCTGGATCAACGCATTGAGCGCTTCCCGCAGCACGGCACGGCGCTCCGAGAGACCGCTCAGGCGCTGCGCGCGTTTGAGCAAGGCATCATCCAGATTGACGGTAGTGCGCATAGCGGTTACTCCCTGTTTGACTGGGTGCCGCAATCACGGCGCCGGGCCAGTAGCGGCAGGCATCAATAATAGCATCACTTGATGCGCCCCGGTTAATGCGCAAAGGGACCGCGGTGAACTCGCGGTGGCGGCGTTTGGAGTCTTCCGGGCTGCAACCTATGTAGACAAAATTCTCAAGGGTGCAAAACCCGCCGACTTACAGGTCGAGCAGCCCACGAAATTCGAATTGTTCATCAACGGCAAGACAGCGAAGGCTTTAGGGCTGAGCCGCAGCGTGCGCGTGGCACTCATGGCGGTGAAAGGCGAGATGGGCTATCCGTCCGCATTGACGGCGAAAGGGTGGGGCTTCTACGACGCGCTATTCAAAGGCAAGCGGTTGTTACGCGTATTGACTACTTACGCGTCGGTTGGATCGAGTTCATCGTACCGGCATCGCCGTTCGTCAATTCGGGCTTACTTAACAACCTGAGCCACAGAAAGCCAACTGTTCCCGCCATCAGCGAAGCAAGAAGAATCGCCATCTTCGAGGCATTGACAGTGTCGGCATTTCCCGCAAACGCGAGATTAGTGATGAAAATAGACATCGTAAAACCGATACCCCCAAGAATACCGGCGCCAAAAATATGCCGCCAGTTCATATCCGGCGGCAAGCGGCACAGGCCGCTTGCAACGGCAACCAAACAAAGTAATGTCACCCCCAAGGGTTTGCCCAGAATCAGACCGGCGATGATGCCGA
>JAYVME010000306.1:0-9328 GCA_043759115.1 Betaproteobacteria bacterium
CTGGCGAGCAACCACTGCATGGATTATGGCGTCGAAGGATTTCTCGACATGCTCCAGCAGTTCAAAAAGAACAAGATAAAATTCTTCGGCGCCGGAGAGAACCTTGTCGAAGCACGTAAGCCACTCATCATCGAGCACAACGGTAACCGGATTGGCTGGCTTGCGTACTGCTCGATACTGCCCATGCGCTATTGGGCGGATGTCGACCGGCCTGGCTGCGCGCCCGCCCGCGCGCGCACCGTCTACGAAACGCTGGAGCCCGATCAGCCCGGCACGCCGCCGCGGATAGTCACCTATCCGCACGACGAAGATCTCGCGGGAATGCTAAGCGATATCAGAACGCTCAAGGGTCAGGTCGACGTCGTGATCGTCTCGATGCACTGGGGTCTGCATTTCAGAGAAGCAGAGCTGACAACCTACGAGTTGAAGTACGGCCATGCGGCGATCGACGCCGGCGCGGACATCATTCTCGGCCACCATCAGCACATTCTGAAGCCCATAGAGATCTATCGAGGTAAGCCGATCTTCTACGGCATGGCCAACTTCGCGTTCGACATGTATTACCAGCCGGGTGAATTCGAAAAGCCGGAAAGAATGGAGCGCAGGGAGCGGTTGCATCCGGGCTGGACTCGCGATCCGAATTATCCGACCTTCCCGTTCCCGATCGATTCACGCAAAGGGATGGTCGTCAAAATCGTCGTCGAAGAGAAGAAACTAAAGCGTGTCAGCTGGCAGCCGGTGATGATCAACCAGAAGTCGCAGCCGAGATGCCTCAGCCGGTCTGATCCCGAATTCAATGAAGTTGTCGATTACATGAAGAAGATCACCAAGGCGCAAAAGATGGCGACAGAGTATGTGACGGCGGGTGATGAAATCGATATGGCGGGCAGTGACTTTACTCCCGGGGCCGCGGCTTAAATGCAACAGTACGGAAATCCAGAGACCCTGCGGCGCGCGCCTGAACAGGTGCTGTACGAAAAAGACGCTGTCAGGCATATCGCCTGGATTACGCTCAACAGGCCCGAGAAACACAATGCCATGAGCGTGCCGATGCGCGCGCGGCTTGCGGAGCTGGTCCGCCAGAGCGAGCGGGATGACGAAGTTCGCGTCATCGTCATCCGCGGTAATGGCAAGTCATTCTGCAGCGGCAATGAGATCAACGAAGACTGGGGACAGCGGGTTCCCGGGCAGCGTCGCATGTCACTGACGACTGCAAACCGCTACGCGACCGACATGAATTACGGCCGCCAGGGTTTCAGCCAGGCGATCTCGAGATGTTCCAAGGTCACGATCCTGCAGTTGCACGGCTACTGCGCTGCGGCCGCGTATTTCATGATCGCGACGAGAACTGACCTCGTGATCGTTAGCGACGATGCAAAACTTGGCGCGCTGGAGGCCCGGTTTCTCGGGCCTGCCGGTGCTGTCTCAGCCATACACATCAACCGAATCCTCGGCACGAAGGCCGCTCGCCGGGCCGGCTACACGGCATTGCCATTCTCGGGGCCGGATGCTTACCGGCTCGGCATGGCGCATAAGTGCGTGCCGGCCGCCGAGATCGAAGCCGCTACGAATCAGCTCGCGGAACAGATCGCAGCCAAGCCCGCACAACTGCTCCTGTACTACAAGGCGCGGATCCGCGCGGCAGAAGCGCTGTTCGATACCAGCGTGCGCGAGATCACGGGGCTGCTCTTTTCGCACTTCCTCCAGGCCGACAAGGACGAAGCGCACTTCTGGACGAACGTAAAGAAGTCCGGCGTCGGCGGCGCGCTGGACGCAGACAAGACGCGCGTGGCAGCAGCGGCGCAGAAGGCTCGGGAGGCGAAATGATCAACGTATCTGAAGCAAACGCAATTGCGACGATCACGCTGCCCGACTGCCGGGCATTGTCGGTGCATGACCTGACGTTTGGTCTCAAGCTCCGGGATGCCATACGCGACGCAGCAGAGAGCGACGACATCAAAGCAATCGTGATCAGCGCGAGCGCTCCCGATTTCAGCCCCGCCGTTTCGGTCGACGAGCTGGCGGCGGCCGCGAGTGGGCGCAAGGACAAAATTTGGTCGACGTGGCATGAAGCGTATACCGCGTCGTCGGGACTCTACCAAAACATCTGTTTCTGCAAGAAGGTCGTGATTACCGCGGTGAGCGGACAATGTGCGGGCGCCGGAAGTCTCCTCGTCCTGTGCTCGGACCTGACGGTCGCGACGCCCGACGCGACTTTTGAATCACCCTTCGCCACTTTACCCGAGGCGAACCTCGTGCTGGCTGCGCTCACGATGCGGCTCAACCGGGCCAAGTCATGGCTGCTTAGCGGCAGCGCGCTTAGCGCGGAGGAAGCGTTCAACGCGGGCCTTATCAATCGTATCGCGGAGCGTGGCACGCTGCATGATCAAGCGCAAAAATTGGCGCGAGCCGTAACGCGCATGCCGCTCGACGGGATCGCGATGTCCAAGATCAACGTGGAAACCTGTCTCGACGCCCAGGGGGTAGGGCGCGAATTCGACATGGCGGGCTTCTATGCGGTGACGATGCAGGGATACTGGGATGCGGTCGCCACGCGTTCGGCAAGGGAGACGCAATGAGCGAGCACATCCGGTGCGAACGTGACGCGGAATCGCATATCGGCCGCATCGTCATCACGCGCCCGGACGATGGGAACGCGTTCTCGATGGCGATGGTCGGTGCATTTCGCGCGGCCTTGTCGGAGCTCGAAGGTGACGACGCCATCAAGGTGATCGTGATCGCGGCGCAAGGCGAGAATCTCACGCGCGGCGCCGATCCTGCCGAAGCGGAGCAGATCTACAAAGCAGCGCCTGGCGGCTCGAGCCGCAAGGTACCCAGCCAGCGGGCGCGCCTGCTCGCATTGGACGGACTATGGTGGGGACCGAACGGCATCTACGGCCGCCTGCTGCACTGTCCCAAGATAACCATACTTGCCGCCAAAGGCCTGTGCCACGAAGTGGGCCTGTATCTGACGCTGTATTCGGATCTCGTGTTCGCCTCCGAAAGCGCCCGTTTCGCGAATCCGAGGTGGCGGCATGTCGGTGTGGACGGCGATATTTCGATGCTGGTTGCCGCGGTAGGCCTTAAGCGGGCGAAAGAGCTCATGTACTGCGGATTCGAGTGGTCGGCGCGCGAGGCGCTCGCCTATGGCCTGATCGACGAGGTGGTGAGCGAGGCGAGTCTGGATGAAACCGTCGCTAAGACGGCGACGCTTTGCACTCAAGTGATGCGTGACGGCATCGTGACCGAAAAGCACGTGGTGTTCGCATCGCTCGCCAAAATGCAGATCAATACCGGCTTTGCGACAGCGGCCGCGGTCGGGGCCTGGGCGAGCAACTTGCATTTTCGCCCCGGTGAATTCAATTTCCTGCGGGAAGTGAAGCGCTCCGGCCTCGACGCCGCGCTCAAGGCGAGCGGCGAGTATTTCAAGAACGAAAGCGGGATCGAGAAGGCATGAAACGTGCAATGATGCGGGCGCTCTGGTTTTCGCTTGCGTTTGCGAACTGGTGTTCCGCGCAAACCTATCCGGCGAAGACGGTGAATCAAAAGCGAGGACTGGCGGAATGAGTTCCGGCAATGCAGCGCGGAAGGTCTGGCGGTCGCGGCCCTGGCTTCCCGAGAAGTGGGACTTCGAAGCGGACGTGGTGATCGTAGGATATGGAGGCGCCGGCGTTTCTGCGGCGATCGCGGCCCACGACGCCGGGGTCTCGATGCTCGTACTTGAAAAAGCGCCGGTGGGCGGCGGCAATACCGGCTGTTGCGGTGGCGGTTCACGTATCCCGAGCGACGTACCGAACGCGATCAAGTTCTACCGGGCATTATGCCACGGCACCAACGACGAAGAATTGATCCGCGCTCTTGCCGAGGCCATGGTGGAGCTTCCCCGGTGGCTCGAGTCGTTAGGCGCCGAACTTGAGTGGCTCAAGCAGGGACTGAACTTTCCCACCCTGCCCGGAGCGGAGAGTTTCAGCCGGATTGTGAGCATTGCCCGCACCCCGCAGCAGGTGGCGGAGCAGAAAGCCGCCGGAGGAACGGTTTACCCCACCCGCGGCGATCAGTTGTTCGGCTTTCTCGACAAGCAGGCAAAGAAACGGGCCATCCGGGTGATGTTCAACACGCCGGGGAAAGTGCTGATCCAAGATCCCGTCACCAAGGAAATTCTCGGCGTCAGGGCGGAGAGCGCGGGAGAACTGATCAGCGTCAAGGCAAGACGAGGCGTGGTGCTGTCCTGCGGCGGCTTCCAGAACAACAAAGATCTCCTGATGAACTATCTGCCGTATCTCACGCAACTACCCGTGTGTTCCTACGGCACGCCATACAACACCGGCGATGGCATTGAAATGGCGATGGAAGCAGGGGCGAAGCTCTGGCACATGAGCGGCTGCGAACTCGGGATGTTCGCCCTGAGAATCCCCAGCGAGAAATACGGCGTCGGGATCCGTCTGGAAAGGCAGTTGCCCAAGGGCAGCGCAGCGCTCTACGTGAACAAATCTGGCAGGCGGTTCATGAACGAAGCGCAGGTGTTGAGTCATCGCAAGGATCCGTTCACGGTTCAATACTTCGACCATGACCGCGCCGAGTTCCCCAACATACCGTTCTACATGATCTTCGACGAGAGCTACCGAGTAAAGCGTCCGATCGTAGGCATGAACATGGGCTGGTGGTGCGTCCAGAACGTGTACAAGTGGAGTAGAGACAACAGCGCCGAAGTGGCGCAGGGCTGGATCGTCAAGGGCGACACCATCCGGGAGCTCGCCGCGAAGATTGGACTGGACCCGGACGCCATGGAAGAGACCGTGCGCAAGTACAGCGTGCAATGCACGACCGGCAAGGACCCCGAGTTCGCTCGGGCCAAAGACTGGCTCGTGCCCCTGCAATCCCCGCCGTACTACGCGACGGAACTGTGCGAACCCATCATCAACACGCAGGGCGGCCCGAAGCACAACGCCCTGGCCCAGGTGCTGAACAGGCACGACAAGCCGATTCCCCGGCTGTACGCCGCGGGCGAACTGGGCTCGTTTTTCTTTCCCCTCTACGAAAGCGGCTCGAACGTACCGGAAGCGCTGTCTTTCGGCCGCATCGCCGGACAGCAGGCCTCGGCGCTGGCGCCATGGAATGAGGAAGACGACGACGGCCCATCGACGAGTCCGGACGGCGGCAGCAGACAAGGTAAACAGGAAGACGAAGCCGTGCGGAGCAAGCCGCGGGGTATTTCAAGACAGTGCGAGTTAACGAACGCCGCAAGCGGCGGGGAATTGGACCCGAAGAGATGAAAAGCGGTCGCCTGCGAGGTATTGCTGCAACCAGTCTTAAGCGCTCATCGGCCGTCCCGGAGTTGCCGACGATCGCTGAGTCGGGATATCCGGGTTTCCAGTCCGGTGTTTGGTATGGCGTGCTTGCCCCGGCTCGCACACGGCCAGAGATAGTCGCCCGACTCGATTCAGATCTGGTGAAGATCGTCCGCAGTTCCGAGTTCTTGCAGAGCTTGGCGCTTGAGGGCGCAGAACCGGTGGCGAGCTCTCCGGAATACTTCGGCGATTACATAAAGAAGGAGACTGCGCGGTGGGCGAAGGTCATCAAAGAAGCCAGCATTACCTCGAACTGACGCAGGCGCAAAAAACAATGAATGCACCGCTGGCAGGTCTGCGTATCGTCGAAGTCTCCGCGTTTATCGCGGCGCCGCTTGGCGGCATGACGCTCGCCCAACTGGGAGCCGAGGTCATCCGCATCGATCCGCTCGGCGGCAATATCGACTACCAGCGCTGGCCACTTGCGCCGAACGGAAACAGCATCTACTGGGCCAGCCTGAATAAGGGCAAGAAATCGGTGACATTGGCACTGGATACCGCCGAGGGCCAGGATCTCGCTCGCGCGATCATGTGCGCTCCCGGAGCTGACGCCGGCATCGTGCTCACCAATTTGCCTGCAAAGGGGTGGATGAGCTACGAGGCGCTTTCGCAACATCGCAGCGACCTCATCATGATGCGGCTCATCGGCAACTTCGATGGGTCCGGCGCGATGGATTACACCGTCAATTGCGCGAGCGGCTTCCCGATAGTGACAGGGCAGAACAGGGAGCCGATTAACCACGTATTGCCGGCTTGGGACGTCTCTGCCGGTCTTTACCTATCGATAGGCCTGCTGGCCGCAGAGCGAGCTCGCCGCTTGGAAGGCAAAGGCCAGGAGGTCGTGCTCGCATTATCCGATGTGATGCTGGCCACGGTTGCGAATCTTGGTTACGTCGCCGACGTTCAGATCAACGGCAGCTCGCGTGAACCGATCGGTAACGATCTGTATGGCGCGTACGGCCGCAATTTCAAAACTGCCGACAAGCGCGAGGTGATGGTCGTGGCGATTTCAGATCGACAGTGGAATGCAATCGGGAAAGCAACTGGCCTCACGAAGAAACTTGAAATGATCGGTCCGCTGATGGACATCGATCTCGCCAGCGAAGGCGGGCGCTTCGCGGCTCGACATGCGATCGCCGCGGTGCTGGAGCCATGGTTCGCTGCCCGCACGTTAGCGCAGATTAAAGATGCCTTGGATGGCTCAGGCGTGCTCTGGGGCGTCTATCAGGACTTCAAGCAACTGGTAGAGGAAGACCCACGCTGCTCGGTTGCCAATCCGCTGTTCGGCGAGGTCGATCAGCCAGGCATCGGCCGCGTACTTTCGGCGCGCGGGCCGCTGGCGTTCAATAGAAACGCGGTCCCGCCGCCGAGCGCGGCGCCGCTTCTCGGCGCCGATACGGTGAGCGTGCTTAAAGAGATCATCGGTCTTGCGTCCGCCGACATCCGTCGCCTGCGTGACCAGCGTGTGATAAGCGAACCGGGAGCTCCCGCATGACAGCAACACCGCGTTACCTCGCCGTTTTCCTGGCGCTGGTTCTGAATGCGGGCGCCTGGGCTCAGGACTATCCCAAACGCCCCATTAGGGTTTTCGTGCCCTACGCACCCGGTGGCGCGACCGATACCGTCACCCGAATTATTGCGCCGGCCATCTCCGAAATTCTGAAGCAGCCGTTAGTGATTGATAACCGCACGGGCGCATCAGGCAACATTGCCGTTGAACTCACGGCGAAGGCCGCGCCGGATGGTTACACTCTTTTGATGGGTACGGTCTCCACTAACGCCATAAACCCCGCACTATTTGCGCACGTGCTCAATGTGGCTCCACACCAGTTCGTCGGGATTGAGGTCGGGCGCGTAGCCGGGCAGAAAATGCAGAGTCAGGCGACCACGAGTGGATTTGATGTAGTCACGCACCAAGGCCTTCTTGTGTGCGGGCAATCCGTCGATGATCAGATGCACGGGCTTTTTGCGATGACGCATCATTCGCTTGAGCAGTTCAACAAACAACTCGCCACTGAGCGCACCCTTGTACGTTTGAAACCAAAAACCACCTCGCGCATTGACCGCAGAGGCGGCCGAGATCGACTGGCGTTGACCGGGGTGCTGCACCACCGGGGTCTGGCCGCGTACGTGTCCCGCCGCCGATTTCATCCATTTATAGATTGTCGTGCGGCAAAATCCGAACGAGGCGATAACATCGGCAGGCTTCTCGCCTTCGCGAACGCGCTGAAACGCCATGCGGCATTTTAGACCAAGACAGCGCCGGGATCCGGATGCGGGGCAGGCGGTGCTCCGCGAAATTTCCTTACTGCGTCACCGGCATTATTTCTTGGCGAGGCGCGCGCGGCAATTGAACGGTAAAAAACTCGCCGGAATATTGGTCTGGTTCTCACCGTGGAGGGTCATTTTGTCCGGTGCTTCGGCGTACCCGCACACCCAGGTCACCGGCACGACCGGCGCATCTTCCACCACCGCCGCGCGCAGCGTGAGGATTTTGTCGCTGATGAGACTGTTCGCACGATTACCGAAGGTGATATGAATCGCCCCGTTCTGAACAGTCACCGCGCGGATCGAGTTGTTGACGATTTTCTCGGCGGGCGGCAGCCCGGCGCTCGCATTGTCCGGCGGAAATATCTGTAGCATGGCCCACGCCGCGGCATTCGGGGTTTTTGCAATGTCGGCGAGCGGCAAAGCGGTGTTGATCTGATCGCGCACGATCTGATCCTGAAAGCTGGGCGCCGCGATCAATGCGAGAATGCCGATGATCGCGATCACGATCATCATTTCAATCATGGAAAAACCGGCGTGACGTATCGCCATGTTGCGGACGCCTTGCATTATCAAACGAGCACGGGCTGCTGCGTTGTCGATGATGCGATGATAGCGGATAAGTGGCCGGTCAGGAAACGGCGCCGGCGCGTGACCGCGCGTGCGGCAATCTCGGCAGGATTATTGGGACTTCTGCCCCAGATGCACGAGAGCAGAGGTGCCAAACGCGGAGCCGCCGTATTGGGCCGCCACTTCGTAGGTTTGCTCGCGTTGAGACATTTCAATCAGCGCAAAGGGCGACGGCTTCCGGTGGAGCTTGACCGATGTCACGCGACCGTACTTGGCGCAGCGCTCGGTGATGGAGCGCTCCACGTTCATATCCGGGTCGTTGAGGTCGACTTCGAGCATAACTGTTCCCATGCGATTCTTCCTGTATCTGGTAGACGCACTCGATCCGGCCCGCGCGTCTGCTGTTTCAAATTCAAGACATCCCCGCAAGATACGGGCCACCGGGCTAATGCCAGGCCGCGGATACATCAGAACGGTCAGAATGACTCTGCGCGGGAAAAATTAGTATGCGGCGGGGCGAAAACTGGATTTCCGTGACGACAATCAGACGGTCGCAGACGAGGAATCGACGCTAGAATCCCAACGCCGGGGCAAGTCAAGCGTGCCGCGTGGACATTGATAAGAAAGGTTCCGCCATGAGCGAATATCTGTATCTCGTGCAAATGGATGTGCCGCCGGAGCTCGAAGCGGATTTCAACCGCATCTACGATACGCAGCATATCCCCGAAATCACCCAGGTTCCCGGCGTGCTCGACGTCAAGCGCTACGTGCTCGAGACACCGGTTGCCGGCATGCCGAAATACGCGGCGTTGTATCGCGTAGCGTCACCCGACGTGCCGCAGGGGCCGGCGTGGGTCGCGGCGTCCGACACCGGAGAGTGGAAGCCCAAAATCCGTCCGCACACGTTTAACCGCAGGCACGCATTATTCAAGGCGTTGCCGTAATAGTCCCGACAAGTGGATTGGCGGTCGGCGAATGCGCGCTGAAATTCGGCTTCGATCTGGATCGTTTCTTCCTCAGTCCTCAGTCCTCGATCCTGGACTAAACCGAGATTTTCCATTAGAACTTCGTCATAGTGAATAGATTGGCGTAAATGTTGCGGGCAAATCAAAGGTTTTTGACGCATCCCACAGGCCCTGCAT
>JAYVME010000307.1:0-19762 GCA_043759115.1 Betaproteobacteria bacterium
AACCATTCAAAGGCCAACCATGAGTGTCCAACTAACGCTGAAACTTTGTCACATCAATGTCAAAAAAGTGTCCAACTAACGCTGAAACTTGCCCCCTTAGTCCTTAGTCCTTAGTCCTCAGTCCTGATTTTCCTCGCTCCTCAATCCTAAAAAGGAACTTAATGGGTCAGCAGATCGAAAAGTTGGCGCAATTCGTCGCCGTGACGCGGCTGGAAGACATTCCCGCGCCGGTGCAGCGGCACGCGAAGATGGTGCTGCTCGACACGCTCGGAGTCATCCTGGCGGGCTCGGAGCGCCCCGAAGTACGCGAGCTTACGCAGCGTCTTGCGCCGACCGCCGGCACCGGCGCCACGGTGTACGCGCGCGGCTGGACGGTCAACGATCCGCGGACTGCCGCGCTCTTGAACGGCATCGCCGGCCGCGCGATCGAGCTTTGCGAAGGCCAGCGCCTGGTTTCGGGCCAGGCGGCGATGCAGGTGCTCCCCGGCATCCTGGCGGTCGGCGAGCACGCGCAAAGCACCGGCCGCGAGATGCTGGCAGCGCTCATCCTCGGTTATGACGTCGCCGGGCGGCTTTGCCAGGCGTTCAAGCCGCGGCCGCTCGCGCACCAGAACGGGCAGGCGTCGCTGCTCGCCGCCGCCGCCGCGGGCGCGCGGATGCGCGGTCTTGACGCGGCGGGCGTCAGCCTCGCCATGCGCATCGCCACCACGCTCGTGCTGACGCCGAGCTACAACAATGCGGTGGCGGGCGCGACGACACTCAACGTGGCCGGCGGCATGAGTGGCTTCGCCGGCGCGCTGGCACCGGACCTCGCTCTCGCGGGGTTCGAAGCGCAGCCCGATGCCATCGAGGAGGCGCTCGCCAACCTCGTCGGCGACGGTTTCAAGCCCGCGGGCCTGCTCGATGAGCTGGGCAAAACCTGGCACATCACGCTCAACTGGTTCCGTCTCTACGCCTGCTGCAATCCGATCCATCCCGCGCTCGATTGCCTGAAGGAAACGCTGGCGAAGTTGAAGCCCAGGGTGGATGAGATCGAGCGCATCGATGTCGCGACTTACAAGTTCGCTTCGGTGATGCGCAATCCGGACCCGCCCAATTACTTCGCGTCCAAGTACTCGTTCCCCCACGTCGCCGCGGCGATGATAGTGAACGGGCACGCCGGCTTTTCGTCCGTCAACGACGAAGCCGTGCACAATCCTGCCATCGCGGCACTGCGCCATCGCGTGCATATGACGGAGGACCCATTGATGAGTGCCGTCGCGCCGCGCCTGCGGCCGGCGCGCCTGACCCTGACACTGAAGGACGGCCGCACGGCCACCCACGAATGCGAAAGCCATCGCGGCGACTTCAACTGGCCGTTCGAGGAGTCCGAGCTGCGCGACAAGTTCCGCGAGCTGGCGGGCCTCGTGCTGTCGCCGGCGGGCGTCACGGCGGTCGAGCAGGCAGTGGACCGCTGCGAAGAGTGGCGGAGTGTCCGCGAGTTGACCGACCTCTTGCGCCGCTACGGCAAATCCTGAAGGAGAATTTCCTATGTTCGACCTGGTGATCCGCGGCGACCGCGTGGTGACGCCCGCGGGTGTCGGCGCTTGTGACGTCGCGATCGCGGGCGGCAAGATCGCCGCCGTCGCGGCTGCGGGGACTTACGACGGCAAGAGCACGCGGCGGCTGATCGACGCGACGGGGAAAATCGTGATGCCGGGCGGCATCGATCCGCACGTGCATCTGAAATGGTACACGCCGCATCCCGACGGCACAGTGACCTACACCGATCCGCCGTCGGTCGTGAGCAAGGCGGCGCTGTATGGCGGCACCACCACGATGATCGATTTCGCGCGCTG
This sequence comes from Betaproteobacteria bacterium, assembly GCA_043759115.1. Lineage (GTDB taxonomy): Bacteria > Pseudomonadota > Gammaproteobacteria > Burkholderiales > SG8-41 > PALSA-1004. Next base: position 1,839 of record JAYVME010000307.1, read on the forward strand.
GACGCACGGCAAGACGATCCAGCAGGCGATCGACGACCGGCATAAGGACTGGACGGCGCAGTGCTACTGCGATTACAGCTTTCACGTGATGGTCGAGGGGCGGCTGCCGCCGGAAATATTCGGCCAGCTCGGGGAAGCGCTGCGCGCGGGCTATCCGACCGTCAAAATCTTCACCACCGACATCACGCCGAGCCGGCGCGGCCGCATGGTCGATTTCGGCGACATCTGGGAGGTGTTCAAGGTTGTCGCACAGGAGCGCGGGATGTGCGTGATGCACGGCGAGGACAACGACATCGTGATGCACATGTACGACAAGCTCATACGCGAGGGGCGCACTGGTTTCGAAAACATGGCCGAAGTGCACAACGCGATGTCGGAAGACCTGTCGTTCCGCCGCGTGCTCGGTCTTGCGAAGAACGTGCCGGGCATCGCGCTTTATTTCATGCACGTGAGCGCCGGCTTCGGCGTTGAAGCCATCCGCGAAGCGCGCGCGCGCGGGTTGCCGGTCTACGGCGAAACGCTGCACCAGTACCTGATGTATACGTCCGAGGATTACAAGCGCCCCAACGGGCAGATCTACCACACTTACCCGTCGATCAAGGCGAAGTCCGATCAGGATGCGCTGTGGCAGGCGATGCAGGAGGGCACGCTGCACACGGTCGCCACCGACGAGGTGTGTTGCTCGCTGAAAGTCAAAACCATGGGCAAGCGCATCGACGACACCACCGGCGGCAACGTCGGCGTCGAGCCGCGCGTGTCTCTCATGTACACCGAGATGGTGGGGCGGCGCGGCTACCCGCTCGAGAAATTCGTCGACCTCGTCTCAACCAACGCCGCGAAAATCATGGGCCTCTACCCGCGCAAGGGCGCGCTCGCCGCCGGCGCCGACGCCGACGTCACGGTGCTTGACCCGGCGCGGCGCACGACGATCACCAAAGAGATGCTGCACGAATCCGATTACTCGCCGTGGGAAGGCCACGAGGTGCACGTGTGGCCGGCGCTGACCGTGCTGCGCGGCAAGGTCGTCGTCGACGACGGCAAGTTCACGGGCGATCTGAAGGATGGCGAGTACCTTTACCGCAAGATTTCCGAAGAGATTCTCGGCGGCGCCGCGCTGTGAACGCAAATCCTTCCGCCGCCGCCGCCGCGCGCGTGCGCGAGTTTCTCGCCGACAGTCTTGCGCTGTGGGCGGTGGATGGCGCGGTTGAAGCGGGCGCACCGCCGCTCGTCGCGGTGATCCGCACCGCCGCAGGCACCGTTGCCTGGGTCGAGCGCCCGGCCGCAGACGACGTGCCGTGGCGCTGGTTCGTGCGCTGGCGCAGCCCGGGTATGCAGGAAGAACGCTCGCGTCCGTGCGCGTCGCTCGTCGGATTGTTGAATGCGCTGCGCGGTGCGCTCGGCGTGGACCGCGGCAGCGCGGTGCGGGTCGTCGCGGCACCGGCACCGGACAACGCGTGATTCCGGTTTCGGTCATCACCGGCTTTTTGGGCAGCGGCAAGACGACGCTGCTCGCGCACCTCTTGCGCGATCCCGGTATGTCGCGCACGGCGGTCATCATCAACGAGTTCGGCGCGATCGGGCTCGATCACGATTTGATCGAGACCAGCGACGAGAGCTTCGTGCGGCTGTCGAATGGCTGCCTGTGCTGCAACGTGAGGAGCGATCTCACGCTGACGCTGAATGATCTCGCGGCGCGGCGCGCGGCGGGCAGCGTGCCGCCATTCGAGCGCGTGGTGATCGAGACCACGGGACTGGCGGACCCCGCGCCCATTTTGCACGCGCTGATGACCGACCGCGATCTGTCCGAAGTCTACGTGCTCGACGGCGTCGTTGCGACCGTCGATGCGCTGACCGGGCTTGCCACGCTCGAGCGCCACGACGAATCGCTGCGCCAGGCCGCGGTCGCCGACCGCATCGTGCTCACCAAGACCGATCTGCCCGGCGCGCAGACCGCCGCGATTCAGCGGCGGCTGGCAATGATCAACCCAGGCGCGCCGGTGTTGCCGGTCGTGAGCGGCGCGATTGCGCCGTCCGCGTTGTTCGATGCAGGTCTTTATGACGCGGCCGGCAAGCATCGCGACGTACGCGCGTGGCTTGCCGACGAGGCGGTCGCTGCCGCGCATGGGCACGCGCGCCACCGTCACCGCGATGAAATCACGACGTTTTGCGTGGTGCGCGACGAGCCCGTGCGCGCGGTGACGCTCGCCCTGCTGCTCTCGGCGCTGGCGGAAAACTGCGGCGCCGATCTCTTGCGCATGAAGGGCATCGTGCATGTCGCGGAAGAGCCCGCCCGTCCCGCGGTCATCCATGGCGTGCAGCACGTGTATCACGCGCCGGTGTGGCTTGAGCGCTGGCCGTCGATTGATCGGCGCACGCGCCTCGTATTCATTGGCCGCAATATCCGCGAGTCGTGGGTGCGCGCGCTGCTCGATTTGCTCGATGCCGAGGTAGCATTCGCCATTTCCCTGACTAATCCCATGAAGCGGCAAGGCGTGAGGTCGTGAGCTCGAATTCCCGAATCCCGAATCCCGAATGATGTCCGGCACGATGGGACCCGAGAATGTCGCCGGAGGCTTGCCACGCCAGGGAGATCATGGAGCAGGCCTTTGCCCGCTTCGGCGCACCCGAGATCGTCAACACCGATCAGGGCAGCCAGTTCGCGGCTACTGAGTTCACCGCTAAGTTCAAACAAGGAGAACTCCGACATGGCATCCCTCAGCCGGCAGCTGGCGCAATGGGCGACAGGTCTCACGTATGCCGACCTGCCGCCGGCAGTGATCGATCGCGCCAAAGGCGTCACGCTGCAATGCCTGTCGTCGATATTGATCGGCTCGCAGACCAAACCGGGGCGCGACGCGGTCAAGCTTATGAGCGGCGAAGAAGCCGGTGTGAAGCACGGCGCGACCATATTGGTGAGCGGCGAAAAAGTTACGAAGGGCGGCGCCGCATTCGCCAATTCGGAAATGGCGTTCGCGGGCGGGAAGTGGGACACGTTCCGCATGCTCATGCATCCGGGCACCAGCGTGCTGCCGGCTGCGCTGGCGGCAGCCGAGGAAACCGGCGCTTCCGGTAAGGAATTTATCACCGCCATCGCGGCGGGCTACGAAGTGATGGAGCGACTCGCGGCGGATTTTATTCCGACGCTGGCGGCGCGCGGTTTTCATGCGAGCCCTATATTCGGGATATTCGGCGGCGCCATCGCCGCCGCGAAAATATTCCACCTTGACGAAGACCAGATGAACAGCGCCATCGCGCTCTGCGCGAGCCTCGCCAGCGGCAATCTCGAAGGCGCGCGCAGCGGCGGGCGTGCGCTACGCGAAGGCGCTGCGGTGCGCAACGCCATGCTCGCAGTCGCGCTCGCGCGCCAGGGGCACGTGGGCGGCGAGACCGTGCTTGAAGGCGACGCCGGCTTCTACCACGCGTATGTTGGCAACAACCAGGGGCGGCTCACTTACAGCTTTGTCGGCGATACGCACGCCAGCCTCGATAAGATCACCGCGAACCTGGGAAAGGACTGGATTTTTCTCGAGACGCTGTACCGCATTTATTCGATCTCAGGTTACAACATCGCGCACATCGATGTAACGGCGAAGCTATGCGCGGACAACGACATCCGGCACGCGGACATCGCGCGCATCGAGGCCGTGGTGAACTGGCTGGAGACGCAGTACCCGAGCCCGGCGTTTGCGGTGCGCCGGGAAGACACCAATTACAAACCCGGCAGCACTGCGTATCACCTCGCATACGCCGCCATCAAACGCGGCTTTCCGATGTTGCGCGACTGGGCGCCGAATACCACGAGCGCCGACGATCCGCCGGAAGTGCTCGAGCTCATGAAACGCGTGACTATCATCCCGTCGCACACGATGACGCTTTTCGGCCCGCGCATCACGATATTCACGAAAGATGGCAAAAGCCACACGCGGCAGGGGACCGGGCGCGAATTCATCTGGGACTTCAACGAAGAGGCGCGCCGCATCCGGGGTATCGTTCCCGGTTTACCGATTCCCGCCGCGCAGTTTGAATCGATAATAGAAACCTGCCGCGATCTCGACCGGCAGCCGCGTGCCGACGCGCTGGTCAAGCTGATGTTGACGCAATAGACGGCATCAATGGGATCGTCTCACGCTACAATCACGTGACGCTTTGGGGGTCGGGCAATGAAAGTCCATGAATTGGTCGCGACTCTTGCGAAGGCGGGCGCCAGCAGCAACCCCATGCATGCGGTTCGTGAGGCCATGGAAGGCCTGCGCAAGGATATCGATGTGCTCGAACAGGCACTCCACTCTCATCCGCATTGTTTTAAGATCGCTTTTTACTCAAACAACGAAGGCGCGCGCGCAGCGGGCGCCACGCCCGGCATGCTCAACGCGCCGACACGCACGCCGAGCAATCGAATACGCCGATCGAGCGGAACGCGTTTTAAGCATTCGCCCGCAGCGCGGCGGATCAATGCGGCATCCTGCGTCGGGGTTTCAATCGTAAGGTCGCGCGTGACGGTCTTAAAATTGTCGTAACGCAGTTTGAGCCCGATCGTCTTGCCGGCGTAGCCTTTGCGCAGCAGATCGCCCGCCAGCTTCACGCACAATTCGGTGAAAATCTGTGAGAGCTGTGCGCGGTCGCGCACCGGATGCAGGTCGTTCTCGAAGGTCGTTTCGCGGCTGATCGATTTGGGCTCGCTGTAAGTGACGACGGCGCGCTCGTCGCGGCCGTGCGCCGCTTCATGCAGCCACGCGCCGTAGCTTTTGCCGAAGTGCTCGATGAGCAATGCGGGGTCGGTTTTTGCAAGATCGCCGATGGTGGGAATGCCGAGCGTTTCAAGGCGTGCGGTGGCCTTGGGCCCGATGCCGTTGATCTTGCGTACCGCGAGCGGCCAGATGCGCGCCGCAATGTCGGCTTCGCGCAATATCGTGATGCCGGCCGGCTTGTCGAGTTCGGACGCGATCTTCGACAAGAGCTTGTTCGGCGTAACGCCGATCGAACACGACAGCCCGGTCGCCTCGTGTACCGCTTGCTGCAGGGTTGCCGCGACATCGCGTGCGCGAACCCACGGATCAAGCGCCTTGCCGGCGGTGTCAGACATGACAAGATCGGTGAGATCGATGTAAATTTCGTCGATGCCGCGGTCTTCGATTTCGGGTGCGACCGCGCGCACGGTGTCCTTGAACAGGCGCGAGTAGCGGCGGTACTCGTCGAAGTCCGCAGGTAGCAGGAGCGCGTCGGGCGCGAGCTTGGCGGCCTTCATCAACCCCATTCCGGAGTTCACGCCGAACGCGCGCGCTTCGTAAGTGGCGGTGGTGATCACGCCGCGGCCAGCGTAATCGCGCAGCGCCGGAAAAACTTTATCCGCCGACGCATCCTGCGCGTTGCGCCGCCGCCCGCCGATCACGACCGGCCGGCCGCGCAGTTCGGGGTAGCGCAGCAATTCAACCGACGCGTAAAACGCGTCCATGTCGAGGTGGGCGATGAAGCGTTGCGCCATACTGCCGGCTCAGCCGGCGCACAACGCGGGCGCGGATGGAGGGATCGCGCTCGCGGTCAATCGATACGGGCGCCGGAAAACTTGACCACCTTCGCCCATTTCTCCGTCTCCTGCCGGATGTAGTCGGCGAACTTCTCGGGCGTGCTGGTATATGTTTCAGCGCCTTGCGCGGCGAGGCGTTCCTTTACCGCGGGCAGGTTCATGATCCTGACGATCTCGGCATTGAGCTTGGCGACGACGTCCTTCGACGTCTTGGCCGGCGCCAGCACGCCGTACCAGTTGATCACCTCGTAGCCGGGCAGACCGGATTGGGCGATCGTCGGCACGCCGGGCGCGGCGGGGGAACGCGCGGCGCTCGTGACGCCGAGCGCGCGCAATTTGCCGGATTGCACGTGCGGCAGGGCGGGCGGCATGCTGCTGAAAATCATCGACAGCCGCCCGCCGAGCAGGTCGGTCAGCGCGGGCACGGCGCCCTTGAACGGAATGTGTCCCGTTTTGACGCCGGTCATCGTGTTGAAAAGTTCTCCGGCGAGGTGCTGCGGCGTGCCGTTGCCGGGCGACCCGAACGTCAGTTCGTCGGGCCTCGCTTTGGCCAGCGCGATCAGTTCCTTCACCGATTTGACCGGCACCGACGGATGCACGACGAGGATGATGGTGACCATCGCAACGAGGCCCACCGGCTCGAAATCCTTGACCGGATCGAACGGCATGTTGCGGTAGAGGCTCGAATTGATCGCGTGCGTGCCGACGAAACCCATCAGCAGTGTATAGCCGTCGGGCGGCGCTTTGGCGACGATCTCCGAACCGATGTTGCCCCCGGCGCCGGCGCGGTTGTCGATCACCACCTGCTGGCCCCAGCTTTCGGCGAGGATCTGGCCGATGGTGCGCGACAGGATGTCGGCCGGGCCGCCCGGCGGGAACGGCACGACGAAGCGGATCGGCTTGGCGGGATAGCTTTGCGCGACCGCGCAACCGGCGGCGCATAGGACGGCGGCGAACATCAGGCTGGCACAACGTGGCACGAATTTCATTTTGGTTCACTCCCAATTCCAAACCGTGATTGATTTACTGCGGTGACTGACCCTACTTTCGTCGCAGTGCGAGGCACTGCGGAACAATGATTGCGGCAGATTGAGATATCATAGCATCGGTAAAGGTTGGACCGGTGCGCCGGTCGGCCGGATGCCTTCGGCGCGCGGCCTGCGCGCTTTGATATTCACTGGGGAGAGACTCTCAACATGTTCAATCCGTTCAAGCCGCTCGAACTCATCAAGGCCGAAGTGTGGACCTCGATGCCGAAAAAATTCCGCAACAAGGGCCGCACCCAATGGTCCGACCCGAACCGCCAGAACGCCGCGGTCGAGTGCTTTCTCGAGGGGCCGGCGTTCGACCGACAAGGCAATCTCTTTATCGTGGACACGGCGTTCCAGCGCATTTTCCGCATTACGCCGAAAGGCGAATGGGACGTGGTCGTTCAGTACGACGGCTGGCCCAACGGCATGAAGTTCCACAAGGACGGGCGCCTGTTCGTCGCCGACTATCGCCGCGGCATCATGGTCCTCGATGTGAAGAGCGGCAAGATCGAACCGCTGCTCGAGACCGCCTACAGTGAAGGATTCAAGGGCTGCAACGATTTGAACTTCGATTCCAAGGGCGATCTTTATTTCACCGACCAGGGCCAGACCGGCATCGTTGATCCGACCGGCCGCGTCTATCGCCTGAAAGCGAACGGCGATCTGCAACGGCTCGCAAGCAACGTGCCGAGTCCGAACGGCATCACCGTCAGCACCACCGACAAGCATGTGTACGTCGGCGTGACGCGCTCGCAGCAGGTGTGGCGGCTGCCGGTCATGCACGACGGGCAGGTATCGAAAACCGGTGTTGCGGTCCAGATGTCGGGCGGCGTGGGCCCGGACGGCATCGAAATGGACAGCGAAAACGGGCTGCTCGTGTGCCACATCGGCACCGGCGTCTGGCGGTTCGACGCCAACATGCTGCCGACGCACGTCGTCTACGCGGAGAATCCGCACCACAATCACCTGACCAACATCGCGTTCGGCGGGCCCGACTACAAGACGATCTACATCACGGAAGCGATGTCGGGCGACATACTCACCGCAAAGATGCCGGTCGCGGGCAAGCAGATTTTCGGCTTGTCATAAATGGCGGGAACGGAAAACCTGACCGCGCTTCCGGCGGTCGAGCTGCGCCGCCGGATCGGCACGAAGGAGATTTCGCCGGTAGAACTCCTCGCGGCGTGCATCGAGCGCATCGAGCGCGTCAACCCGCTGGTTAACGCGCTGGCGGCGACCGATTTCGTGCGCGCGCGGCACGCCGCCAAAGCGGCGGAGGCGGCGGTACTGCGCGGCGATCACCTCGGCCTTCTGCACGGGCTGCCGACGGGTATCAAGGACCTCGAGGAAACCGCCGGCTTGCTGTCCACTTTCGGCTCGCCGCTGTTTCGCAATCATGTGCCCGAGCGCGATGCGAGCATGGTCGCCCGCGTGCGCGCCGCGGGCGCCATCATCGTGGCGAAAACCAACACGCCGGAGTTCGGCGCCGGCGCGAACACGCGGAACCCCGTATGGGGCGCGACCGGCAATCCGTTTGATCCGAATCTCAACGCCGGCGGATCATCGGGCGGTTCGGCGGTCGCGCTCGCGTGCGACATGCTGCCGGTGTGCACCGGCTCCGATACCGGCGGCTCGCTGCGCATACCGGCCGCGATGTGCGGCGTCGTGGGCTTTCGCCCGTCGCCGGGATTGGTGGGCTCCGACCGCCGCTCGCTCGGCTGGGCGCCGATCTCCGTTGCGGGTCCGATGGGGCGCACGGTGGCCGACACATGCCTGCTCTTTGCGGCGCAGGCGTCGCTGGACGAGTACGATCCGCTGTCGTATCCGGTCGATGGCGGCGAGTTCGCCGCACCCGCGCTCGTTGATCCCGGCGCGCTGCGCGTCGCGTGGACCGAGGATTTTGGCACCTGCCCGGTCGACCAGCCGATGCGGGGCGTGTTCCGCGACAAAGTGAAAGCGATGCGGCACCTGTTCAAGTCATGCGAGGAGGCGACATTCGACTTCAGCGACGCGCACCGCTGTTTCGACGTCATCCGCGCGCTGAATTTTGTTGACCGTTTTCGTGAATTTTATGAAAAGGACCCCGCATCGCTCGGGCCTAACGTGCGCGCCAACTACGAGGCCGGCTCGCGTATGACGCTTGCCGACGGGGCGTGGGCGCATGCGGAGCAGACGCGGATATTCCGCAAGTTCCAGCAGACGTTCCGCGCTTACGACCTCGTGCTCTCGCCGACGGTGCCGGTGTCGCCGTTTGCGTGGACGCAGCTCTACCTGGCGGAGATGAACGGCAAGCCGTTGCTGAACTACTATCACTGGCTGTCGCTCACGTATGTGATCACGCTCGTGACGAACCCGGCGCTCGCGCTGCCGTGCGGACTCGATCATGCCGGCATGCCGTTCGGTTTGCAGATGACCGGCCGTTTCCGCGGCGACCGCCAGTTGCTCGGCGCGGCGCATGCGCTGGAGCAGGCGTTCAGCGCCATTCCCGCGCTGCGGCGGGCCGTACCCGACGTCGAGAAAATCCCGGTCGCCGCGCCGGCGTTAAAATCGATCGTGACGCACGCGCCGACGCAAGCAAACCCGCTCGAAGCCGCGCGCGCGGCTGCACGCTAACCGAAGTCAACCGGGAGAAATTTATGCAGGCACTCGTGAAATGGTTCGCCGCGCTGGCGCTGGCGGCAGTGAGCGCGGCGGCGATTGCCCAGGGCTATCCGCACAAGACCATCCGCCTGATCGTGCCGTTTCCGGCGGGCGGTCCCACCGACATCATCGCGCGCACGGTGGGCCAGAAGCTGACCGAAAGCATGGGGCAAGCGGTGGTGATCGACAATCGCGGCGGCTCCGGCGGCAACATCGGCGCGGACATCGTCGCCAAGGCGGCGCCGGACGGTTACACGCTGCTGATGGCGATTGTTTCGTTCGCGATCAATCCGAGTCTCTACAGCAAACTACCGTTCGATCCGGTGAAGGATTTCTCGCCCATCACGCGCACGGGCGCCGCGACCATCATCTTCGTCGCCAGTCCTGCGATAGGGGCGAAGACGATCAAGGATCTGATTGCACTCGCCAAGGCGAAGCCGCATCAGATTAACTTCGGTTCTCCAGGCAGCGGTACCCCGCATCATCTTGCCGGTGAGCTGCTGAAGGTGACAGCAGGTATTGATCTCATCCACATCCCGTACAAAGGCGCAGCGCCGGCGATCGCCGATCTTTTGGGCGGACAGGTGCACACCGCCTTCGTCAGCCTGCCGGCGGCGCTGCCGCACGTAAAATCCGGCAAGTTGGTCGGGCTCGGTATCACCAGCCCCGGCCGCTCCGCGGTCGCCCCCGATCTGCCAACGTTTGCCGAAGCGGGGCTTGGCGGCTACGCACTCGAGAACTGGTACGGCGCGCTCGCGCCGGCGGGAACGCCGAAAGATGTCGTCAACAAGCTCAACGTCGAAATCGTCAAGGCGCTGCAGCTGCCGGACGTGAAGGAGCGCCTGGTGAGCCAGGGTTTCGAAACCCGCACCAGCACGCCTGACGAGTTCGCCGCGTACCTGAAGTCGGAGATCGTGAAATGGGCGGGGATCGTCAAGGCGTCCGGCGCCAAGGTCGATTGATTCGCGCTTGGGCGCGACTACAATGCGGGACGTTGCTCGATTTCATCAGGACGCGATCCGCGCGTTGAGCGAAGCGGGCGCGGCGGCCGGCACGGCGGCCGGGCCTGAAGAGGCGCTGTGGGTCATCACAAAAAAATTGCCGGAGCTGCTCGGCGACCGCGAGTCGCATCTTGAGCCGGGCAACCTCAAGGCCGGCGAACAACAGCAGTTCGCGTGCTGCTGTTTCGTGGTCACGCCGGACCGGAAATACAATTGTCTCGTTGCGCCGGTTAATTTCGGTCCCAGTCAGCGGCACTCGAAGATCGGCATCGAACTCGGTCATCCGGGGCACGTCGTCAGGACGAAGCAGCCGATGCTACTCGCGAATACGGATGCCCACAAATCGTTCGTGAAAATCCTCGAGACGTTCCGCGCGGGCTCGGCGGTCTTCGCGCCGCTCATGTGGGGCGCCGACGCGCTGGGCGTGATCATCTGCGCGAGCCAGGCGCGCAATACCTTCAGCGAGGCGGATCTCGCAGTGCACGTCGCGTTCAGTCATCTGGCTGCCGCGCAGTGGATGGCGCACGCGGGACCCGCCTATCTCAAACGGCTGGCGGGGTGATTTACCTTCTCACGCCCTACCGTTTTCCCGCGTTTCGGGGCTCGCAAAAAACGCGAGCGCGCGCGCCTCTATGCTTTGGCGCGGCGCGGCGCCGGGTGGCGTGGTCGGGTCGATGAACGATGTGTGCGCGGTGAAGCGCGCGCGGCCGTCCTTGGCCGAATCGAACACCTTGAACACCAGCGCCTCGTCACGCCGCATCCGCGGAAAATAAAACCAGCGGTGCTGCGCGTTATGACGCAGCCGGTACGTTTGCCCAACGCGATTCGGATAGCGGCGTTCCGCGATCATCAGGTCGTCGAACTTGACGCTTTGCGCGTCGGCGATCGCCAGCGGATTGGATTCGATCGGTTGATTGATGGCACGCCACACCTGGATGATCGCGAAGCGGCCGGCGAGGAGTTTCTCTGCTTCATCGGGCAGTATGTCGCGTACGCGCTGCGGCCCCGCCCATTCTCGATGCTCATCGGCCGCGGGTCCATCGGGCCCGTCTTGCGGCGATGAATGTTCTCGGGGCCGAAGGTCTCGTTGACGAGCTTCTCGCTCGTTTCGGGCGTGTACGGAATGTCGGCGGTGATGGCGGAGGAAGTCATTGGAGGGAGTGCGGATGAGAGGACTGAGGACTAAGAGGACTGAGGGCTAAGAGGACTGGAGGACTAACCGCTGGAGGGAAAACTAAGAGGCTATAGTACCTCAGTCCTCAGTCCTCAGTCCTCAGTCCTCAGTCCTTTAGTCCTTAGTCCTATGCCCCGCGTCCATCAGCAGCTCGCGCTTCATTTGCGCGAGCGACGTAATTCCGAGCAGCGCCATGTCGCGGTCGACTTCGTCCTTCAAGAGCTTGATGGCGTGGCGCACGCCGGCGTCCCCTGCGACGGCGGCCGCATAAAGAAATGGCCGGCCGACAAACACGAATTGCGCGCCGAGCGCCAGCGCTTTCAAAATATCGGTGCCGCGGCGTATTCCGCTGTCCATCATGACGGTCATGCCGCGCGCCTGTTCGACGATGCCGGGCAGCACGCGCAGCGGGGCGCTCGCGCCGTCGAGCTGGCGCCCGCCGTGGTTGGAGACGATGACGCCGTCGACGCCGCTTTCGCGGGCGATGCGCGCGTCTTCCTTGTTCAGCACGCCTTTTAACACGAGACGCCCTTTCCACAAGCGGCGCATCAACTCGACATGCGGCCACGACAACTGGTCGCGTTGTTCGCGGTCGCGCTCGCCGGTGCGTGTGATGAGCGGCACGCGCGGTCCCATGTTCTCGAAATGCGGCATGCCGTGATTGAGCAGCGTGCGCAGAAACATGCCGACGAACCAGCGCGGGTGCAGCGCGCTGTCCCACGCGAGGCGGAGCGTTGGGCGCAGCGGACGGTTGAAACCGCTGCGCACGTTGTTCTCGCGGTTGGCGCCCACCGCTACATCGACGGTCAGCACGAGCGCTTCGAACCCCGCGCGCGCCACGCGTTCAACGAGTTCGGTGATCGGTCCGGTATCGCCCGGCAGATAAGCCTGGAACCAGGCGGTGCGCCCGGCCTGCCTGACATCTTCGAGCCTGGACAGCGAAGCCCCGCTCATGATCATCGGAATATTGGCCCCGGCCGCGGAGCGCGCGAGCACGATGTCTCCCTGATAGGCGGCCATCGAACTGCCGCCCATGGGGGCAAACCCGAACGGCGCAGCGTACTCATGGCCGAAAAGCGTCGTCTTGGTTGATCGCGCGGAGACGTCGACCAGTGCGCGCGGCACGAACGCGTAGTCGTCGAATGCCGCGCGGTTCGCGCGCAGCGACGCGTTGGTTTCGGCGCCGCCCGACACGTAGCCGTACATCGGCCGCGGCAGATAGCTGCGCGCCGGCGCTTCAAAGTCCTCGAGCGCCAGCATCATGCGCAATTTGCGCGGCAGCGACTTGTTCACTTCAGCACGCGCGCCCGTGTGCCGCTCGGGTGCCGGGGATGCGGCGGGTGATGCAGGATTCAATTCGCTGGTGGTAGCAGGCATAGGAGGGACCGGGAGAGAATGAAGGCGGAGACAACGGACGAAAAATGAAGTTTACCCTGATATGCGCAGAACCGGAAAACCGGGCGACCGTTCAATCAGGCGAACACGTCACCGCATGCAGTATTTTTCATCCTTCATCCTTCATCCCTCATCCTTCGCTTGTCACGCCATCGCTTCGACGATCCTTATTTCCCTTTCCACCGCATCACCGAGCGCTTTCAACGCGGTCTGATAACCGGCGCTGTCGTGCGCGGCGACCGCCTGCGCCACGCTGTCGAACTCGATCATGACGACGCGCTGATTGAGTCCGGCTTCGTACACCTTGGCCGGCGCGCCGCGCACCAGGAACCGTCCGCCGCCCGCCTGGATCGCCGGCATCGCCAGTTTGGCGTAGGCCGCAAACGCGTCGGGGTTTTTGATCGAGCGATAAAACGCAATCCAATAGGCTTTTGCCATGTTTTTTCTCCAGGTAGGGTAGGGATGAGCGATTTTGCCTGAGCGAGCGGGGAATCGGGCGATTAAACAAATGATAGCGGCGAGCGCCGCTAACTGGCGCCGTCGGGACCGGCTGCGTCTTCCGCCGGATGGTAACCGGCGGCTTTCAGCGCGTCGTCAATTTGCCGGCGCGTTTCCGAGACTCCAAAAGCCTTCGCTCATGGGTTATCCGCCGGACGAGAAATAATTCTAACCCGCGCCCGAACCCTGGCGCGGACTGTAAGCGGTATCGGCCTCGAACAATTCTTTCAGCGGCTCGGCGGCCTGTTGCGCGGTCTAGGAATCAAAGGCTCGAATAATACAAGTATCGAATTAGGTAAGCCGGCCGCTTTTGATTGACGGAATAAAAAGTATGTAGCCGGCATCATTTACGTCCGGTGAGCTCGAGCCCCTTCTCCAGCACGGCATTCGAGCGCGCGGGTTTCGGCATCAGGAAGCGGTAACCGAGCGCGATGACTTCCTCCACGTTGTCGGCTTCCACATGCGGGTGGCCGCACGCGACATGGTTTTCCTTGCAGACGGCGACGATCTCGGCCATTGCCGCGACGACCGCCGGATGCTTGTACTGGCGCGGGAAGCCGAGGTTCTGCGACAGATCGCCTTCGCCGATGACGACGACGCCGATGCCCGGCACCTCCTTCAATATCTTCGGCAGGTTTTTCACGCCCTCAATGTCTTCGCACATGATGCCGACGAGGATTTCACCTTTGGGGTCGAGCGGCCAGACGTCGGCGCGGTCGTAATACTCCTGCGCGGTGAGACCCCAGTAGCGTGCGGCGTTGGTCGGGCCGTCGCCGCGTTGTCCTTTCGGTTCGACGCGCGGCGCGGTTGCGGGGCGCGCATAGCGGCACGCGGCGACCGCGCTGTGCGCTTCTGCCACGGTGCTCACGTGCGGCCAGATGATGCCGTAGACGCCGGCGTCCAGCACCTGCTTCGCGATCCACTGGTTCATCTCGATGCCGTTGGGCGGGATGCGCACCATCGGCGTTACCGCGGGCGCCAGGCTGCCCGCTTCGACGATCTGGCGGCGGTTGAACAGGTATTGCAGGCAATCGCGCAGCGTGCGGACGTCGTAGCCGCCGTGCTCCATCTCGAACACGATGCCGTCGTACGGCTCGGTCGCGCAGAGCTGCGCATTCGCGGTGTCCGCGGGCGCGAAGCTCACGAATGCGTGTTTGCCCTGTTCGAGCACCTTGATGATTCCATTGAGGCGGGGAATGTGCACGTGCGCGTTCTCCTGTATTTCGATACCGGGATGGATGGGATCGCACCGCGGAGGTCCGGACATCCGATCCCGCGCCCGCCGGCGGCCGCGGCGGCGCTAGTGAGAACTTTAACCGACTATGCCTGTCAGGTCACGTTGCGCCGCGGCGGGACCGGCAGGATTTTCCCGACGCAGCGTTGCACGCGAACCGGTGAACGGTGCGCAGCATTTTGCAGCGGGTGGTTTTCGTCGCACGGTTTATCTGATAAGTTCCGGGTAACATTCAAGGGGAGAAAATACATGCGGCGCACAGACATCAAGATACGCGCGGGCGCGGGCGGCGAATTCGATTGTTATATGGTGACGCCCGACGCCGCGGGAAAAGTTCCGGCCATCGTCCTCGCGTCCGCGATCCATGGCGTGGACGCGGACATTCGCGCGCTAGCCGACGAGTTCGCCACGCACGGCTATATCGCGGCGGCGCCTGATTTATTCTGGCGCTCGGTCCCGGGCCCGTTGGCGCGCGACGACCCGCGTTCGCCGGGGCGCGGGCAGCCGCGTTTGGAGAAAATGAAAGCGGGGGAAGCGGACATGGCGGACACGCTGGCCATGTTGCGGAAGGAACCCAATTTCAACGGGCGCGCCGCGGCGATGGGTTTTTGCTACGGCGGCCCCTATGCGATCCTCGGACCCAAGCGGCTCGGCTACGCCGCGGGCATCTCCTGCCACGGCACGCAATTTGGGGATTTCATCCAGGAACTCGAGGGCATCACCCAGCCGGTCTGCATCATCTGGGGCGATCAGGACACTGCGGCGCCGCCCGCGGTGCAGGAAGCCTATCGCAAAGTGCCGTCGCGCATGAAAAACGTTGAAGTTCACATTTTCCCGGGCGTGTTGCACGGCTACATGATGCCGGGCAACCCGCAAGCATTCAGCCCGGAAACGCGCAAGTTTTCCATGGAGCGCGCGCTGGCGATACTCGGCGCGCTGCGCAGTTAGGGAGCCTCCGGTAGTTAGTCGTCATGCCCGCGCGTGAGAGCCTGCCCCGGCAGGTGGTAAGCCGGGACGGGCATCCAGAAGCATTTAAATTTCCTGGATTCCCGCCTGCGGGAATGACGAAGTAGGGGGGTCTCGGATTTCCGCTGCGTTTGACATGCTGCGGCGTTCCCTTAGCGCGGCTTTTTCAGATGCTCGGCGTTCACGCAATTGGCGAGCGTGCCATCGCGCAAGTAGTCGTACGCGGTTTCGATCGATTTGCGCCGCAGGTCAACGAGCGAGTCGGGGTTGTAAAAACCCGCGTGCGGGTTGAGCAGCATGCGGCCGCGGATCCACGGTTCGTTCGCCTGCCACGCGGCGACCAGCGGATCGTCGATGGCGGCGGGTTCCTTGGGCAGCACGTCGAGCCCGACGGCGGCAACCTTGCCGCTCTTCAGTCCCGCCAGCAGCGCCGTGGTATCGCAAATGGGGCCGCGCGCCGTATTGATGAGATAGGCGCCCGGTTTCATTGCCGCGACCGCCGCGTCATTGATCATCGCGCGTGTTGCATCGGTCAGCGGCGCGTGGATGGTCACCACGTCGGCCTGCCCCAGCAATTCCGCCAGGGTGCGCGCGCGGGTGAAGCCGAACGAAAGCTCGGCGCCGTTGGGCAGGAACGGGTCGTAGAACGCGACATGCATGCCGAAAGCGCGCGCGCGCAGCGCGGCAGCGGTGCCGATGCGGCCGAGACCGATCACGCCCAGGCACCTGCCGCGCAGGCGACGCGCGGTGACGTTGTGCGCGTAGGTCCAGCCGCCTTTAAGATCGGCATGCAACGCCGCGTCGAGCGACGCCGTGCCGCGCGCAAAGGTCAGCATCATCGCGATTGCCGTGTCGGCAACGTCGGTGGTGCCGTAGTCGGGCACGTTGCACACCGCGATGCCCGCGTCGCCGCAGGCTTTGAGATCGACGGTGTCGAAGCCGACTCCGTTGCGGACCACGATGCGCGTGCGTTTGAGGTGCGGGATCGCCTTGGCGTCGATCGGGATGCGGGCGACGACGATGCCGTCGCAACTCTCCCATGTGTTAAGTTCGATCGCATCGAAGCTGGTTTTGCGCGGGTTGAGCAGGACGCTGTCGGGGCCGGTCACTTCGCGTTCGAGGTCGAGCTCGGAAGTTCGGCCATCCGGAAAAAGTATGGTTAGCGGCACGTGATTTCTCGCTGGTTGGTTGTAATGGTCAGGGATTCTATGGGATTCCGCGCTATCGCGTATGCGGCGACCGCCGTCATCGGCGCCGCGGCGAACGGACGGCCGTTCAAATGCCGCCGCGGACGGGCCGGACTACTGTGGCGCAATGCCGGCTGCTTTTGCCGCCTTCCGGTAGCGCTCGATTTCCCGCGGCAGGAGATCGGTCAACTGCGCCACGCTCGCGATCCACGCCTCGGCGCTTTCGTTGTCGAGGAATTTTTTCATCTCGGGGCCGGCCAGGCTTTTGTTGACCGCGGCATTGATGAAGGCCACCCGCTCCGCCGGCAGGCCGGCCGGCGCGAAGATCCCCCACCACAATTCGTAGCTGTAGCCCGGCACGCCGGACTGGGCGACGGCAGGCAGCCCCGGCAGCAAGGGCGACGGCTCGAGGCTGGTGACCGCCAGCACGCGCACACGGCCCGCCCGCAATTGCGGATTGACCGCGGCCGCGCTCGCGATCACGATTTCAACCTCGCCGGAGGCGAGCGCGGTCATCGCCAGCGAAATGCCTTTGTACGGGATGTGCGTGAGCTTGATGCCGGCGGCGGATGCGAACAGCGCGCCGGAAAAATGATTATTGCCGCCCGTGCCCGATGACGAGTAGTTGAGCTTGTCGGGATTTTTTTTCGCCAGCGCCACCAGTTCTTTCACGGATTTGGCCGGCACCGACGGGTGGACCGCGAGCATCATCGGTGCGCGCGCGATCATCGCGATCGGTACGATGGCGCGCGCGGGATCGAAGGGCAGTTTCTCGCGCACCGCGGCGGTCGCCGGATACGAAGAGGTGTGCCCGAGCAGCACGTAACCGTCGGGCTCGGCTTTGGTCGCGATTTCGGTGCCTATCATGCCGCTGGCACCCGGGCGGTTGTCGACGACGACGTTTTTTCCCCACGCGATTGCCAGTTGTTGCGCGACGCTGCGGGTCATGATGTCGATCGATCCACCCGGCGTGTAGGGCACGATGATCTGCACGTTGCGTGCGGGATAAGCGGGCTGCGCCACCGCGTGCGGCGTTATGCAGCCCAACACAGACACCATGAGGTTCAAGTGGAATCGTATCGTCGGCATGGTGTTTGCTCCTCGCGTTGGCAGCGGCCGTGATTCGGTCATGCTGTTCCTTGCCGCTACAAAATGTCCCGATGAAAAAACGCGTGCAAACGGTACCACAACCGCGCGCCGTTAACATGGCTTTTTTCAGGGGTGCGTGGGCGCCGCCGGCGACGGATTCATTATTCGAGCCTGAACCCGCTGTC
>JAYVME010000308.1:0-19726 GCA_043759115.1 Betaproteobacteria bacterium
CGCGAAATCCTTCAGCGGATCGTACTTGAGGCTTTTGTAGAGACTGTTGGCGACTATGATGTTGCCGAACGTGCCCATGATGATGGTGTAGCCGTCAGCAGGCGCGCGCGCGACCAGTTCGGCGCCGACGGTGCCCGCGGCACCCGCTCGATTGTCGATGATGACCTGCTGCTTCCACGCTTCATTGAGTTTCTGCCCGATCAGGCGCGCCAGAATATCGGTGTTGCCGCCGGGCGCGTAAGGCACGACAAAGCGTATGGGCTTCGACGGGTAGTCTTGCGCCGCGACCGCCGCTGCCACCACCAAGCCGGCGCACAGAATCACCCTGGCCGAGACGGTCGGCGCCGCGCGCGACAACAATGCTTTATCCTTCATGGTCTAATCTCCGCTCAATAACTCGTCGGCCAATTGCGCAACCGGTGTTCGCCGACGCCGTTCTTCAACCGCATGCGATGCACTTCGAGTGAGCGGATCAGAAAATCGCGCGTGTCACGCGGATCGATCACGGTTTGTGCTTCGTACAATTCCGCGAGCGCCCACGCCGAGGTATCGCGCTGCACTTCCGCCACCAGCTCTTTGAAACGTTCGGGATCGTCTGCCTGTTTGATACCGTGCAGGACGTTGACGCTCACCGCCGGATCCATGAAGCCCAAATCAGCGGTTGGCCAGAGTGCTACTTCATCCGCGCCTTTGCCGCCCGCCATATTGATATAGGCCTGGCCGTAGCTTTTGCGCATGATCACCGTGATCTTGGGCACGGTGACCTGGCTCATTGCGTTCATCCAGTTGATCACCTTGCCGGGCATGCCGCGCATCTCGCCTTCGACGCCGATCAGGAATCCGGGCACGTCGACCAGAAACACCAGCGGCACGTTGAACGAATCGCACAGCACCATGAAGCTGGTGATTTTCTGGCAGGCGTCGGCATCGAGCGCACCGCCCTTGAACAGCGGATTATTCGCGATAACTCCGACGCTTTTGCCGTCGAGGCGCGCGAATACCGTCGCGATCGATTTGCCGTAGCGCTCTTTCAATTCGAACATCGAATCAGTATCTGCGATGGCCCTGATCACATGGCGCACATCGTAGACCTTGTTGCGCGACTCGGGCACGATTTCCAGCATCTTGCCGCACGCCTCGGCGGAACCCGCGGGCACCGGATGTACGGGCGGCTGCTCGTTGCAGTGGCTGGGCAAATACGACAAGAAACTCTTGATCGCATCGAGCGCCTGTTCGTCGGTATCGACCGCCAGATCGGCTAGTCCCGATACGCCGGTCAGTAATTTCCAGCCGCCAAGTTCCTCGGCGCCGATCGGTTTGTTGATCGCGATCGAGGTGACGCCGGGGCTCGCGATCGCCATGATCGCGCCCTTGCGCATAACGACGAAATCCGACATCGCCGAATACCACGTCGACGAACCGTAGCACGCGCCGAGCAGCGCCGACACCCACGGCGTTTCGCGCAGGCGCTGGTACTCGGCGGGGTCCTGCGCAATGATGGCGCGCCCGGCCGAGCCCATGCGGTCGGGCATGCGCGCGCCGCTCGATTCGCCGAGCAACACGAGCGGCAGGCCGCGCTTCGCGGCGACCTGCTTCACGTGCTTGATCTTCTTCATGTTGATCACCGACGATGACGCGCCGAGCACGGTGAAGTCGTTCGACACCAAGGCAACCTCGCGGCCGGCGATGCGCGCAAAGCCCGCGACCTTGCCGTCCGCCGGCGTCTTATGGCGCACCTCGGGGCGGATGGCAACCGCAAACATGCCGGACTCGATAAAGCTGCCGTCATCGATCAGATAATCGATGCGCTCGCGCGCGTTGAGATGACCCTCGGCTTTGCGCTTGGCCAGTTTTTCCGGGCCGCCCATCGCGAGCACCTGCGCGGTTCGTTCGCGTAATTGTTTTAATAGCTCATCAAATGGCACTGCGGGGGTTCCTCGAAATGTGCGCAGCCTAACGGCTGGCGTTACGGATCAGATTGCGCGCGATCACGAGCTGCTGAATCTGGCTGGTGCCTTCGTAGAGCCGGAAGAGCCGCACGTCGCGGTAAAAGCGCTCGATCGCCGACTCGGCCATGTAACCGGCGCCGCCGTGGATTTGCACCGCGCGATCGGCAACCCTGCCGCACATTTCGGACGCAAAATATTTGCAGCAGGCCGCTTCCAGAGTCACGTTTCCGCCATCGTCGCGTTTGCGCGCGGCTTCCAGCGTCATGCTGCGCGCGGCGAAAATTTCGGTCTGGCAATCGGCGAGCATCGCCTGCACGAGTTGAAATTCGGCAATCGGCTGGCCAAATTGTTTGCGCTGCAGCGCATAATTGAGCGCTTCTTCGAGCATGCGGCCGGCGGCGCCCACGCATACCGCGGCGATATTGAGCCGCGCCTTGTCGAGCACCTTCATCGCGGTCTTGAACCCGACGCCTTCCTTGCCGCCGATCAGATTGGCCGCCGGCACGCGCGCGTTGTCGAAAATCACGTCGGCGGTGTGCGAGCCGCGCTGGCCCATCTTGCGGTCGGGCTTGCCGACTGAAAGTCCCGGCGTATTGCGCTCGACGATGAACGCCGACACGCCGCGCGCGTCCTTCGATTTGGGATCAGTACGCGCCATCAGGGTGAACACGCCGGCTTCCGGCGCATTGGTGATATAGCGCTTGGCGCCGTTGATGACGTAATAATCGCCGTCGCGCCGCGCGCTGGTCGTAAGCGAGCCTGCATCCGAACCCGCACCCGGCTCGGTCAGCGCAAATGAGCCGATCAGTTCGCCGCTGGCAAGCTGCGGCAGATATTTTTTTTTCTGCTCGTCGGTGCCATCGATGACGATGCCTTGCGAACCGATGCCGTTGTTGGTGCCGGCGATCGAACGAAAGGCGGGCGATGCGCGGCACATTTCGATCGACGTCAGCGCCTCTTCTTCCGTTGTCAGGCCGAGGCCGCCATATTCGGGGGGGATGGTCAGCCCGAACAGGCCCATCTCGCGCATTTCACTGAGGATCGCGGCGGGAATTTCGTCGCTGTCGACCAGCTGCTGTTCAGCCGGAATCAGCCGCTCGCGCACAAACCGGCGTATCGCGTCGAGCAGGATGGAGAAGGTTTCGGGGTCGCGAATCACGAATCGTTTTTACTGCAACTCGACGTTGGCGTCTTTGATGACCTTCGCCCATTTCGCAATTTCGGCCTTGATGTGCGCGGCAAACTGCTCGGGCGTGCCACCCACTGGTTCGGCCCCCAGTTCCACCAAGCGCGCGCTTACATCCGGCAACTTCAGAATACGCGCCGTTTCCCGCGATAGCTTGTTAACGATGTCTTTCGGCGTATGCGCAGGCGCAACCAGGCCGAACCACGCGCCCGAATCATAGCCGGGCACGCCGGCCTCGGCGACCGTCGGCACGTCGGGCACGGCCGGCGAGCGCCGGGTCGGGCTCACGGCGAGCGCGCGTATCTTGCCAGCTTTCACCTGCGGCACGTACGGCGGCATATTGTCCATGGTCGCCACGATCTGGCCGCCGATTAAATCCGCCAGCACGCCGGCGCTGCCTTTATACGGGATGTGGAGCATCTGGATGCCGGTCATCGACTTGAACAGCTCCATCGACAAATGCGCGGTGCTGCCGTTGCCCGGCGAACCGTAATTAAGTTTTCCCGGATTCGCTTTGGCGTAGGCGATGAACTCCTTCAGATCCTTTACCGGCACCACATTGTTGACGACGAAAATGTTCGGCACCATCGCGACCAGGCTCACCGGCGAGAAATCCTTGATGGCGTCGAAACCGAGCTTGCGATAAAGGCCGGGATTAATGCCATGCGTGCCGGCGGTCACCATCAATAACGTATAACCGTCGGCGGTTGCTTTTGCCGCGTACTCGGTGCCGATGTTGCCGTTGGCGCCGGGACGATTGTCGATGATGACCGGCTGACCCCAGGCTTCGTTCATTTTCTGGCCGATCACGCGCGCGAGGATGTCGGTCGCGCCAGCCGGCGTATAGGCGACGACGATCCGTATCGGCTTCTGCGGATAACCGGCGGATTGAGCGGACACCAGCATGCTCCATGCGAGCAACGCTGCGACAGCCATCGATGCTTGCATAACTGATTTCACGAATGTTTCCTTTGCGTCGTGGTTAGGGCCGCGCTTTGATCAACTGCAGCGTTTTGGCTTTTGGATTGACGCGCACAATATCACCGGTGCGGATCCACGCGTAAGGATCGCGCGACCAGCCCTCGGTAATCGTGATGCCGGCGAACACCGCGCCCTGCACCATCACCGGATTGGTGACGCCGAACACGAACGCCTTGGGCGCGATGCCTTTATGCTTGATGTCGTAAAACGCCCAGCCTGCGGCAATGCCGCCTTTGGCGCTGGGCGTGATCAATATTTTGTCCTTGAGATTGTGCCCTTCGAGCGCATGACCCGGACGGGAAATGAGTCCGGTCCAGCGATCGAGATCATAGCGCGGACTGAAACCTTCGCGCGAAACCAGCGCTTCGCCTTCGACGACGGCGCCGAACGCGCGTTTGACCTTGATCACCGGCGCCTTGCCGCGCGCGCGGCTCATGCGTCTTCGCCGGTCAGCGCAATGCGCACGCAGTCGCCGGTACGCCTGAGCAGGGTATTGAACTTGTGCGCACCGATGATGTTGGCAAGCTTGGCGGAGTTCGTGACGAGATTGCTCCAGCCGTTTTGCACACGGATCTGGCCGATGTTCTGCAGAATGTAAAAACACACGCCTTCGAGCACGATGCCGCCGGCCGCTTCGATTTTCTGTAAATACCCGAGCTGGCGCGCCGCACTTTTGACGCCATTGCTGGTGGTGACGAAGAGATGGTTGCCCGGTTTTATTCGCTTGCCGGCGAGCAGATCCGCCAGATTTTTCATTTCGAACAGCGACTGCTGCGGGCCCGAGAACACCACCAGATTCAGCGGATTGTTTTTGGCGCTGTAGCCTGCGTACACGCGCTCGATGTCGCGGCTGGTAATGGTCATAACCTCGGCCGGCTTCGCACCATTGAACGCGGCTTTAAGCGTCGGCGCCTCGGGCGTCACGCCGACCATGTGGAACATGCCCATCGAGCCATAACTCGCCAGCGACGCGCCAAGATGCTTCAATTGATCGGCGCTGGGCGGGTGTTTGATGCCATTGAATACCGGCACCGCGAAATAATCCTGATGTGATTCGCCCACCAGTTTGCCAAGCGCGCCCCAATCGGCTAAATCTTTCAGATCGGCTTTGACGTTGACCTGAAAAGTGCCCCGGCGGTGCGCGTCGAGATGGAAACCATATTCGGCGACTCGCCCCGTGATTCCGGCGGCGAACGCGGCGGGACCGGCCTCGAAGTTGGAGCGCGCGCCGAATACCGAGTTGGCGTAGATCACGGTGCCGGTATCGCCCCACGCGACGTGTTCGCCCTTGTGCGGCTGGTACAGTGTCTGGTAATTGATGCAGGTGTCGGCTGTGATGACATCCATCTTGCGCAGATACGCGATCAGCTGCTTTTCCTTTGCCGCCTCGTTCGGGTCCTGCTTGAGCTTCTCGACATAGTCGAAGTCAATGCAGCGCGCATTGGTCGTGGTGGTCACCTTGCAGCGCGCGCCAACCTCGCTCATGCGCTTAAGAAACGCCTTGCCGCTGTCGCCCATCACCTCGATGTCGCCCATCATATGCACGTTCGACACCGGCACCAGGCGTTTCGCGCCGAAGAACTTGCCGACCTCGATTTGCAGCTCGAGCGCTTCCTTGGCGGCCACGCCCAAGCCGCCGCGCAGCATCTTCTTTTCTTCCGGGGTGAGCTGCATGACCGTCACTCGCTGGATGGCGTGAAGCGGAGAAAAACTTGCCCCGGAGGTCGTCCGGGGCAAGTTGGGTGCTGCGGTGCGCGAACCCGCTCAGCTCTCCGCTTCTGTAATCACCTCGTCGCGTTTCTTGCGGAACTGCGGCACGATGACCATGATCAGCAGCGCAAAAGCCACCAACAGCATTCCGAGCGAGATCGGGCGGGTGAAGAACACGCTGGCGTCACCGCGCGAAATCAGCATCGCGCGCCGCAGATTTTCTTCCATCAACGGCCCCAGCACGAACCCCAATATCAGCGGCGCCGGCTCGCAGCCCCACTTCGAGCAATAGTAGCCGAAGGCGCCGTACAGGCCGACGACATACACGTCGAACGAGGCGTTATTGACCGAATACGCGCCGATGCAGCAGAACAGGCAGATACCGGGGAACAGCAGGCGATAGGGAATCTTCAGGAACTGCACCCACATGCCGATCAGCGGCAGATTCAGAATCACCAGCATCAGGTTGCCGATCCACATCGAGGCGATCATGCCCCAGAACAAATCGGGTTTCTGCGTCATCACCTGCGGGCCGGGCGCGATGCCCTGGATGGTCATCGCGCCCACCATCAGCGCCATCACCGCGCCGGTCGGAATGCCGAGCGTCAGCAGTGGAATAAACGACGTCTGCGCCGCGGCATTATTCGCGGATTCGGGACCGGCGACACCCTCGATCGCACCCCTGCCGAAGCGCGACGGATCTTTCGCCAACTTCTTCTCCATCGTATAGGAGGAGAACGACGCGATTACGGTATGTGCCCCCGGCAGGATGCCGAATATCGTCCCGATCGAGGTGCCACGCATGATCGGTCCGAGCGACATCTTGATATCGGTCCACGACGGCATCAGGCTGCCCACCTTGGACACCGCGGTGTGGCGATCGATCGCGCTCAGTTCCAGATTGGAGATGATTTCGCCGAAGCCGAACATGCCCATCGCCACCGACACGAAGCCGATGCCGTCCGACAGCTCGGAGATGCCGAGGCTGTAGCGCGCGATGCCCGAGTTGACGTCGGTGCCGACTATCCCCATCATCAGCCCGACGAAGATCATGCCGATCGCCTTAATCAGCGAGCCGCTCGCCAGCACCACCGCCGAAATCAAGCCGAGTGTCATCATCGAGAAGTACTCGGCGGCGCCGAACTCAAATGCGAGCTCCGCGAGCGGCGGGCCGAATAGCGCGATCAATATCGTACCGGCGCAGCCGGCGATGAACGACCCGAGCGCTGCGATCGCCAAGGCGGGGCCAGCGCGTCCCTGGCGGCCCATCTGGTAGCCGTCCAGCATGGTCACCACCGAGGAGGACTCGCCGGGGAGGTTGACCAGAATCGCGGTGGTCGAGCCACCGTAGCTCGCGCCGTAGTAGATGCCGGCGAGCATGATCAGCGCCGGCGTCGGCGGCAGGTTAAAAGTAATCGGCAGCAGCATCGCGATGGTCGCAACCGGGCCGATGCCGGGCAGCACGCCGATCATCGTGCCGAGAAAGCAGCCGATAAAGCAATACCACAGGTTCTGCCAGTGCAGCGCAACGGTGAAGCCGAGGGTAAGGTGTTGTATGAGTTCTGTCATAGTGTGCTCCGTTATCTTGTGTCAGTCGGTCACGACCACGGAAACAGCTTGAACGGCAAGCCTAGCCCGTAGTAGAACATACCCGCGATCACTGCGGTCATGACGACCGCGTTGATGAGCTGTTCCTTCCACCTGAAATCCCAGCCGCCAAACGAGCTGATGAACATCAGCGCGAAGCTCGCAACGACCAGTCCCGCCTTATCGAGCAAGAAGCCGAAAACGAACACTGACCCGATAACGAGCAGCAGCGGCCTAAAATTGGTCTTGCGCATGGCTTCGCCGTCGTCGACGTAAAAGGAGCGCACGAACACGATCAGACCCAGCGCGACCAGAATCCAGCCGAGGACGCTCGGGAAATATGCCGGACCCATCCTGACCGCGGTACCCATCGGGTATTGGTTCGCGCCAAGCGCGAACATGCCGCCGACGACAATAAACATCAACCCGGCACTAAAGTCTTTCATGCTCAGGATTTTCAATGCCATTTGAACTCCTCCGAAATGATGAAAACTATTTATATGCCGTGCTTAAAATCGCTTGCCGGCCAGCGTTAGCTGCGCATGATAGCTGGTTTCGTGACCGCTAGCCACACCCGCCCGCCGTTGTGCCCGGACGCACCATTTATGGGCAGTTACGCCGCCAGGGCGATTTTTTCCATGTCCGCCGTATAGTGGCCGAAACAGGCCGCGCTGTTCAGTTTCGCGCGATGAAAAAGCGCCTTTTGCGCCGCCGGCACATTGCCCGCCTGCCCTTGCCAGGCTTTCAGCGCCGGTGCCTGCAGCGCCCGGCCATAAGAAAACGACAGCGGCCACGGTAGCGTCGCCGCCTGGGCGTTCATGGCATTAAGATGCGCGGTCGCGAGTTCGTCGCTTTGTCCGCCGGACAGGAAAACGATACCCGGCACCGCCGCAGGTACCGTGCGTCTTAAGCACTGCACGGTCGCATCAGCCACCTGCTGCACACCGGCCTGTTGCGCGCAGTCCTTGCCGGAGATGACCATGCTCGGCTTCAAGACGAGATGCTCAAAGCGAACGCGCTGCCGGTGCAGTTCCCTGAACAAAGCGAGCTGTGTATTTTCAGTGACCTCGAAACACCGCTCAAGCGTGTGATCGCCGTCCATCAACACTTCCGGCTCGACGATCGGTACGATGCCCGCTTCCTGGCACAGCGCCGCGTAACGGGCTAGCGCATGAACATTGGCGGCGATGCAATAATCACTCGGAATATCCTTGCCGATGGTGATAACCGCGCGCCATTTGGCAAAGGTTGCGCCGAGTTTTTTGTATTCCGCAAGACGCTCGCGCAATCCGTCGAGGCCTTCGGTGACTTGCTCTCCCGCGCCGCCCGCCAGCGCCTTCGCGCCGGTGTCGACTTTGATACCCGTAAGTATGCCCGTCTTCTTCATCGCCGCGGGAAACGGCGTGCCGGCCGTGGTCGCCTGCTTAATGGTTTCATCGTACAGAATCATGCCGCTGATGAACTGCGACAGTCCGTCGGCGGTTATCAGCAAATCGCGATAGGCGCGACGGCTTTCCACGGTCGATTCGACACCAATCAAGTCAAAGCGCTTCTTGATCGTGCCGCTCGACTCGTCGATCGCCAATATGCCCTTGCCCGGCGCAACCATGGCCGCCGCTGTTGCTGCGAGTTCGCGTTCAAACATAGCCTGACTCCTCCTGCCGGATATCGCGTGCCGCGAAAATTAATCGGTATTGCTGAAAGGGTCGTTATTCTACCTTCAGGAAACGCCGTTTGACTACGCTGAATTTCAATTAGCGCGACCGCCGGCGGCGTAGTCTAGCGACGCTTGCTTACGCCCAGCTTACGTTTTTGGCTGCGCCGAAATCCCCAAAGCAGCGCACGTCACGCATGACGATGCTCGCCGACTTTGACGATCTTCATAGTATTGGTGCCGCCGGCTTTGCCGAACGGCTCACCTATCGTCAGTATGATGTAGTCGCCCGGGTTAACGGCGCCGCGCTTCAAAAGCTCATCCTCCGCCATGTTCAGCGCACGCTCGGGATCGCGCGCGCCCGTGAATTTGACCGGGTACACGCCGCGAAACAACGTGACCCGCCGTCGGGTTTCGATCACCGACGACAACGCGAAAATCGGCACGTTCGAATTCATACGCGACATCAGCAATGTCGTCTTGCCGCTCTGCGTAAGCGCGGCAATCGCCTTGATGTTGAGGCTGTTGGCGGTAAATATCGTCGCGCGCGCGATGGCTTCTTCGGCCGTTTCCGGTCCGCCGGCGCGCCGGCTTTCCGTGATAAACGCGTCTTCCTTCTCCGCCTCGAGACACACGCGCGCCATCGCGGCTACCGTTTCCACCGGATATTTGCCTGCCGCCGTTTCCGCCGACAACATCACCGCGTCGGTGCCGTCGAGCACGGCGTTGGCGACGTCCGACACCTCCGCGCGCGTCGGAATCGGGTTGTTGATCATCGACTCCATCATCTGGGTGGCCGTGATCACCAGCTTGTTGCGCTCGCGCGCCATGCGAATCATGCGCTTCTGCAGCGCGGGAACCACCGCGTCGCCAACCTCGACTGCAAGGTCGCCGCGCGCCACCATGATCGAATCCGAAGCATCGACAATTTCGCCTAGCGCATGAATCGCTTCGGCGCGTTCGATCTTGGCGCATAACAGCGCTTTGCCGCCGGCTTTAAGCATCAGGTCGCGCGCCCATTGCATATCGGCCCCCGAGCGCGGAAACGACACCGCAAGATAATCCGCCCTCAACTGCGCCGCCGTTTTGATGTCCTGCATGTCCTTTTCGGTCAGCGCGGGCGCGGTCAGGCCGCCGCCCTTGCGGTTGATGCCCTTGTTGTTCGAGAGCGGGCCGCCTTGCTCGACCACACAATAAATGCGCGAACCCTTTACCGCGGTAACCGCCAGCACGACACGTCCGTCATCCAGCAGCAGCGTGTCGCCGCTGGCTACGTCCCGCGGCAGCTTCTTGTAATCAAGTCCGACGCGATTCGCGTCGCCCATTTTACATTCGGCGTCGAGCACGAATTTGTCTCCGGTGCCGAGGTTAACGCGATCGTGCTCGAAGCGGCCGATACGTATTTTCGGACCCTGCAAATCCACCAGCACGCCGACCGAGCGGCCGGCTTTACGCGCGAGCACGCGCACGAGCTCGACGCGTTGCGCGTGCTCTTTGGCGGTCCCGTGCGAAAAATTCATGCGCACGACATCGAGGCCCGCCTCGATCATGCGCGCGAGCGTTTTTTTGTCGCTCGAAGCAGGGCCTAGCGTGGCGACGATTTTGGTGCGACGGGGCATGCGATTCAGGATCGAGTCAACAGGATTGAGGATTGAGGATTGAGTTTAAAGAAGCCTAGCCTGTTTTTGCTCAATCCTCAATCCTTCATCCTCAATTCTTCATCCTCAATTCTTGCGCGCGCGCTGCTCGAGGATTTCGACCGCGGGCAGCTTTTTACCCTCCAGATATTCGAGGAATGCGCCGCCGCCCGTCGACATATAGGACACCTTGTCGGCAATACCGTACTTGGTTATGGCGGCGAGCGTATCGCCGCCGCCGGCAATCGAGAATGCGCCGGATTCGGCAATCGCCTGCGCTATGCGCCGGGTTCCGCCGCCAAACTGGTCGAACTCGAACACGCCGACGGGCCCGTTCCAGATGATGGTGCCGGCCTGCGCGATCAGCCCCGCCAGCAGGGCGGCGGTCCGCGGGCCGATATCGAGGATCATGTCGTCGGCGCCAACCTGGTCGGCCGCCACCAGATTGGCGCGCGCGCGCGCCGACAGTTCGCCGGCCACGACGACATCCACCGGCAACGGAACCTGCGCGCCGCGCGTTTTCATCATATCGATGATCGCGTGCGCCTCCCCGATCAGGCTGGGCTCCGCCAGCGATTTGCCGATGTTGAAGCCCATGGCGAGCATGAAAGTGTTGGCGATGCCGCCGCCTACGATCAGCTGGTCGACGTTTTCCGCCAGCGATTTCAAGATGATCAGCTTGGTCGAAACCTTCGACCCGGCGACAATCGCGACGAGCGGTCGCGCCGGATTGCGCAGCGCCTTGCCAAGCGCGTCCAGTTCGGCCGTCATCAGCGGCCCGGCGCACGCGCTGGGCGCGTATTTGGCGATGCCTTGCGTGGTCGCCTCGGCGCGGTGCGCGGTGCCGAACGCGTCGTTGACATAAACATCGCACAGCGCCGCCATTTGCTTTGCCAGCGCGTCGTCGTTGCTCTTTTCCCCTTTGTTGAAACGACAGTTTTCGAGCATCACCACTGCCCCGGGTTTGACATCGACGCCACCGACCCAATCGCGCTTCAGCGGGACTGGCACGCCGAGAATTTCGCTCATACGCTTCGCGATCGGGCCGAGCGAGTCGGCGGGATTAAATTCACCTTCGGCCGGACGTCCAAGATGTGAAGTGACCATCACCGCCGCGCCGGCTTTGAGCGCATGCTGTATCGCTGGCACCGATGCGCGGATGCGCGTGTCGTCGGTGATCCTGCCGTGGTCGTCCTGCGGCACGTTGAGATCGGAGCGGATGAACACTCGCTTGTCCGCGAGGTTCAGATCGGTCATCTTGAGGACGGCCATAGGAACCGGGGAATGAAGTTTGCCCCAGCCGATTTGCCTTCTACCATTAAGAAAACATGCGCCCCCAAAACCCGCGACAAGCCACCGCCAACGCGCGTTTCTGAAAGTCCCCGGACAGCAGGTTCCTGGCTGTTATTTTTTATCGTAGAGGGTGCCTTCAGTTTTCTTCTGGATCGCGGTGCAATCCAAGCCTTCGACAAATACGTTGGGAAAGAGGAACCCTCCAGTACAAACCATCGCTATCATTCGGAAGATACGGCCCACAATTCCCCCAGGGCCTATAGTTACCATATTTGGATTCGGAGTTTCTGCCATCGTAACCTCACGTTATTGACCACGATAACGGCCTCATGGTTGGGCCACGGCGAAATGATCCGCCTAAGTGCTAGTGTTAATGTGAAAAGCTTCTAGATCCCCCAAATGCGGCAACACGGAGACCTACGGTTAGATAATAGCGTGGCGTCCGTTCGAGCACAACATCACAGAGAAAGCATCACAGAGAAAGCCCCGTTGACGTAACGCTGAGAACACGTTCCAAGACCAACCGGCAGATTTTCAGGCTGGCGCGCGGACACGTTTTAGCGGCGAAACCGCCCGTTTGCGGGTAGCGCGCCTTGGTTCCGCCTCCCGCCCCGGGCCGCTCCGCGAATGCCGTGTCGGCGGAATCCTACCCCTATCCACTTTATTTGGCGTTTATCAGCGCGACAGTGACATCCAGCATGCGGTTGGAGAAACCCCACTCGTTGTCGTACCACGAGAGCGCTTTGACCAGTGTGCCACCCGTGACTTTCGTAAGCGTCGCATCAAAAACGCTTGATGCCGGGTTGTGGTTGAAGTCGACCGACACCAGTGGTCCGGTGCTGTATTCGAGCACGCCCTTGAGTTCGCCCGCGGCGGCGGCTTTCATCACGGCGTTGACCTCGTCCGTGGTGGTCGCACGCGCCGCCGTAAAAACGAGATCGACGAGGGATACGTTGATGGTTGGCACACGCACCGAGAAACCGTCGAGCTTGCCGTTGAGTTCCGGCAGTACCAGCCCCACCGCGGCGGCGGCGCCGGTCTTGGCCGGTATCATCGACATCGTCGCCGAACGGGCGCGGCGCAGATCTTCATGATAAACATCGGTCAGTACCTGATCGTTGGTGTAGGAGTGGATCGTTGTCATCAATCCCTGCACGACGCCGATCTTGTCGTGCAACACCTTCACCATCGGCGCCAGGCAGTTCGTGGTGCACGACGCATTCGAGATCACGGTGTGGCTCGCCTTGAGCGACTTGTGATTGACGCCATACACGACAGTTGCATCGACGCCGGCGCCGCCCGGTGCGGAAATGATGACTTTTTTCGCGCCGCCCTTCAGATGCGCACCCGCTTTTTCCTTGCTCGTAAACAATCCCGTGCACTCGAGCACCACATCGACGCCGAGCTCGCCCCACGGCAACTCGGCTGGATTGCGCTTCGCGAGCACCTTGATCTTGTCGCCATTCACTACCATCGAGTCGCCCTCGACCGTGACAGTGCCGTTGAATTTGCCGTGCGCGGTGTCGTAGCGGGTCAGATGCGCGTTGGTCTCGGCGTTGCCGAGGTCATTGATGGCGACGATTTGAATGTCGTGCTTTTTTCCCGACTCATAATGCGCGCGCAGGATATTGCGGCCGATGCGGCCGTAGCCGTTGATTGCAACTTTGATGGTCATGCTCACTCTCCTCTGAATCCGCTGAAAATCCGGTCATCGCCAAAAGGTGCGGCGGCGTCAAATAACTTTCTTTACGGTGTCGGCGACGTGCTCGACGGTAAAACCGAAATACTTGAACAGCTCGCCTGCCGGCGCCGATTCGCCGAAACGGTCGATACCGACGACCGCGCCCGAAACGGAGTCGGTGGCGCCGACATACTTGTGCCAGAAGTCCGTCACGCCGGCTTCTACCGCGACGCGTGGCACGCCGACCGGCAACACCGACGCGCGGTATGCCGGGTCCTGCGCATCAAACAGCGCAGTGCATGGCATGGACACCACACGTACACTGATGCCTTCTTTCTGCAGTTGTTCGCGCGCGCCCATTGCCAGCGGTATTTCGGAACCGGTCGCGATAATTACCGCTTGAAGAGCGCCGCCCGCCGCTTCGGCGAGCACATAGCCGCCGCGCGCGATCGCGGCGATCTGGTCGACGCTGCGCTTTTGAAATGCCAGATTTTGGCGCGACAGGATAAAACAAGTCGGGCCATCTTTGCGCTGCAGCGCCGCGCCCCACGCAACCGCCGTCTCTACGGTATCGCACGGCCGCCAGACGGCCATGTTCGGAATCAGACGCAGGCTCGAGGTCTGCTCGACGGCCTGGTGCGTCGGGCCATCCTCGCCAAGGCCAATCGAGTCGTGCGTGAATACGAAAATATTGCGCAACTTCATCAGCGCGGCCATGCGCAGCGCGTTGCGCGAGTAATCGGAAAAAGTCAGAAACGTCCCCGTTTCCGGAATGAAGCCGCCGTGCAAAGCCATGCCGTTGGTGATGGCCGCCATCGCGAACTCGCGCACACCGAAGTTCACGATGTTGCCGCCCTGATCCGGCGTGACGATTTTGCTGCCTGGCCAATTGGTGAACACGCTGCCCATGAGATCGGCGGAACCGCCGACAAGCTCGGGCAGTGCGGGTGCGAACTGCGTAAGTGCGAGCTGTGAAGCCTTGCGCGTGGCGACGGTCTCGCCCTTGGTATTCGCCGCGTCGACTGCGGCCGCTACAGCGGCGGAAAAATTCGCCGGCAATTCACCCACCATACGGCGCTTGAGCTCGCGCGCGAGATCCGGATGGGCGGCCGCATAGGCGGCAAACCGCGCGTCCCACCCGGTTTGCGCCAAGGCGCCTTGGGTGCGCTGATCCCATTCGGCATAAATCGCCTTCGGGATCTCGAACGGCGGATGGTCCCAGCCGATGCCGGCGCGCGTTGCCGCCACTTCGTCGGCACCCAGTGCCTCGCCATGCGCCTTGGCGGTGCCGGCACGCTTGGGCGCGCCCTTGCCAATCACCGTCTTGCAACAGATCAGGCTGGGGCGGTCGCCGACGGTCTGCGCAGATGTTAATGCCGCCTCAATCGCCGTCGCGTCGTGGCCGTCGACCTGCGGCACCACGTGCCAGCCGTAGGCCTCGAAGCGCTTGGGCGTATCGTCGGTAAACCAGCCCTGTACTTGGCCGTCGATCGAAATGCCGTTGTCGTCGTAAAACGCAATCAGCTTGCCCAGACCCCACGTGCCGGCCAGCGAGCACGCCTCGTGCGAGATGCCTTCCATCAGGCAACCGTCGCCGAGAAACACGTAAGTGGAATGGTTGACAATCGCATGGCCGGGACGGTTGAATTCCGCCGCGAGCAGTTTTTCCGCGAGCGCCATGCCCACCGCGTTGGCGATGCCCTGGCCCAAAGGACCGGTGGTGGTCTCGACCCCCGGCGTCAGGCCGAACTCCGGATGGCCGGGCGTCTTTGAATGCAATTGCCGGAAACGACGGATCTCGTCCATCGGCAGGTCATAGCCGGTGAGATGCAATAGCGCGTAGAGCAACATCGAGCCGTGGCCGTTCGAGAGCACGAAGCGATCGCGGTCTGCCCAGCGCGGATGCGCCGGATTATGCTTGAGGTGACGGCGCCATAACACTTCGGCGATTTCCGCCATGCCCATGGGCATTCCGGGATGACCGGAATTGGCTTGTTGCACAGCGTCCATCGCGAGCGCGCGGATCGCGTTGCTGAGTTCGAGACGGGAGCCCATTCGAGTGTTCCTTGCGGACAGCGGACGACTTGCGGGAGCCGCAATTATCTTAGAAACCGGCGGCTTTGGCTATGCGTCGCGGTGTTTTGCCGCGCGTGTCGCCGTGCCGGGACGGCTAATCGCGCTTGCTTCAGTTCACCACCGCGCGCAGCGTACCGTCCGCATACTGCTCGGCGAGCCGGATGTCGATGTTGATCTTGCGCACGCCGTGCCTGATGCCGAGCTGGATTTCCTCGACCGGCACGCCGTAGGTCTCCTTGATTTCGCCGCCGTGGCGACGGATCACGTCGAGCCACTCCTGCGGCACGCTGCTCGAGCCGTGCATCACGAGGTGCGTGTTGGGAATGCGCGCGTGGATGGCCTTGATGCGGTCGATCGCGAGGGTATCGCCGGTCGGTTGGCGGCTGAATTTGTAGGCGCCGTGCGAAGTGCCGATTGCAATCGCCAGCGCATCGACTCCGGTGCGCTTGACGAAATCGGCCGCCTGCTCGGGGTCGGTCAGCAACTGCTCGCGCGCAAGCTTGCCCGCGGCGCCCGACCCGTCCTCCTCGCCCGCCAGGCCCGATTCGAGCGAGCCGAGGCAGCCCAGCTCGCCCTCGACCGAGACGCCGATTGCGTGTGCCATGCCATTCTCCCTGACTGGTTTATCCTGCCCGCGGTCAGCTGCGTCCCAGCGCCTGCTTCCTGCGGTCCATCAGGCGCCAGATCATCGGCGTAAAAATGAGCTGTATCGCGAGGTCCATCTTGCCGCCCGGCGTCACGATGGTGTTGGGGCGCGACATGAACGAGCCGTGCAGCATCGACAGCAGGTACGGGAAGTCGATGCCGCGCGGATTGGCGAAGCGGACGACCAGCAGGCTTTCGTCCGGCGTCGGAATGTGACGCGCGATGAACGGGTTGGAGGTGTCGACCACCGGCACGCGCTGGAAATTGATGTGGGTGCGCGAGAATTGCGAGCAGATGTAGTGCACGTAATCGGGCATGCGCCTGAGGATTGTCGCGGTCACCGCTTCGGTGGTGTAGCGGCGCGCAGCGCGGTCGCGGTGTATCTTCTGGGTCCACTCGAGATTGATTACCGGCACTACGCCGATCAACAGGTCGGCGTGCTGCGCGATGTCGACTTGATCGGTCACCACCGCGCCGTGCAGGCCTTCGTAGAACAACAGGTCGGTGTCCGCGGGCAATTCCTCCCACGGCGTGAAGGTGCCGGCTTTCTGGCCATAGGGCGCCGCCTCCTCGTCGTTGTGAAGATATTTGCGGTTGCGTCCGCGTCCTTCAGCCGCGTACTGCCGGAACAACTGCTCGAGTTCCTCGAACAGGTTAGCCTCGGGCCCGAAGTGGCTGAAGTTGTGGTTGCCGCGCGCGGACTCCTCGTCCATCTTCTGCTTCATCTCGGTGCGGTCATAACGGTGGAACGCATCGCCTTCGATGAAGGCGGCCCGCACGCCCTCGCGCCGGAAGATCTGCTCGAAGATGCGCGACATGGAGGTGGTGCCGGCTCCCGAGGACCCGGTGATGGCGATGATGGGGTACGTGGCGGACATCGTGGCTCTCCCGGGGCAACCTTACGCCGGCGCGCGGAACAGTCCGCGCGACCCGAACAACGGCGCATCGTATTCGCGCTGGTTGAAGTCGCGGTGGTATTGCTCCAGCCGCTCGACCTCGTGCCGCGACCCGAACATGAAGCCGATGCGCTGGTGCAAGTTGTCGGGCTTGATTTCGAGGACCGGCGCGAGCCCGCTACTCGCGCGGCCGCCGGCCTGCTCGATGACGAGCCCGATCGGGTTTGCCTCGTAGAGCAACCGCAGCCGCCCCGGGCTGGCCGCGTCGCGGCTGTCGCGCGGATACATGAACACGCCGCCGCGCAGCAGGATGCGATGCGCCTCGGCCACCAGCGAGACGACCCAGCGCATGTTGAAATCCTTGCCACGCGGCCCGGCCTTGCCGGCGAGGCATTCGTCCACGTAGCGTTTCACCGCCGGCTCCCAGAAGCGCGCGTTCGAGGCGTTGATCGCGAATTCGCTGGTATCCTCGGGCACGCGCAGGTCGGGGTGGGTGAGGACGAATTCGCCGATTTCGCGATCGAGCGTGAAGCCGTGCACGCCGCGCCCGAGCGTAAGCACGAGCATGGTGGTCGGGCCGTAGATCGCATAGCCGGCGCATACCTGCTGCACGCCGGGCTGGAGGAAATCCGCCGCCGTCGGCTCGACGACCCCCTCCGTGCAGCGCAGCACGGAGAAGATCGAGCCGACCGATGCGTTGACGTCGATGTTGGAGGATCCAGCCAGCGGGTCGAACACCAGCAGGTAGCGGCCGCGCGGGTATCGCGCAGGAATAAGGTAGGGCTGCTCCAGTTCTTCCGACACCATCGCGGCGAGGTGGCCGCCCCATTCATTGGTGCGCAGAAAAATATCGTTCGCCATCACGTCGAGCTTCATCTGCGCTTCGCCTTGCGCGTTGTCGCTGCCGGCACGGCCGAGCGCATCCGCGAGCGCGCCCTTGCCCACCAGGTACGCAATGCGCTTGCACGCGAGGCGGATATCATTGAGCAGCGCGGTAAAACCGCCGGTGGCGCCCCGCGCCTTGCGCTGCTCCTCAAGGATGAATTCCGTGAGCGTCTTTTCGCACAGGCTCATGGCTGTCCCTGCGGTCGCTGAAACACGCGGCTGGCAAGGATGTCTTCCGCCTCGATGCGCATCAGGTCGTCGCGGGTAAGGGGTCCGCGACGCCGCTCGAATAGCCGATTCGCCTGCCTGAGTCGCGCCCGATCGAGTGCGTTGCGGACTGAGCGGGCGTTGGCGAAGTGCGGCTGCACCCGCCGCCTCTCGATATAGTCCCGCAGGACTGCAGCCGCCTGGGATGACAGCCGGTAGTGCATGTTTTCGAGCATCAATTCGGCGATCGCATACAGCTCCTCGGGCGTGTAATCGGGGAAATCGATGTGGTGCGCGATACGCGAGGATATGCCGGGGTTAGATGCAAAAAAGTGCTCCATGCGGTCTTTGTAGCCGGCCAGAATCACCACCAGATCGTCGCGCTGGTTCTCCATGACCTGCAGCAGGATCTCGATGGATTCCGCGCCGTAGTCGCGTTCGTTTTCCGGCTTATACAGGTAATACGCCTCGTCGATAAACAGCACGCCGCCCATGGCCTTCTTGATGACCTCCTTGGTTTTGGGCGCGGTGTGGCCGATGTATTGCCCCACCAGGTCATCGCGCGTGACCGACACCAGGTGGCCCTCGCGGACATAGCCGAGCCGGTGCAGGATCTCGGCCATGCGCAGCGCCACCGTGGTCTTGCCGGTGCCGGGGTTGCCAGTGAAACTCATGTGCAGCGTCGGTGCCGCGGAGCTGAGGCCGAGCTTGCGGCGCAGCCGGTCCACCAGCAACAGCGCCGCGGTTTCACGGATGCGGGTCTTGACGGGCTTCAAGCCGATCAGCTCGCGCTCGAGCTTGTCCAGGACCTCCTGAATGTTGGAGGCGCGGAACTCGACGTCGAGGTCAACCGGCGTGTCGTCCGGAAGAACCATCGGTGCGGCATCCGCCGCGCTTTCTGGACTCTGGCGCATGCTTACTAATACCGCTCGCCCTCCGGCCGCTCGGTCGCGTACGAACGGACGGTGTAACCCATGCTGCGCCCGTTTCGCTCCTCGCGAATCAGGGAGAAGCCCGGCTCCTTCTCGGGGCGGTTGACGATGAACGACATGGCCGGGCTCTCTCCACCGCGCGTGGAGTTAAACGCCATCACGCGGATGTAATGATTAGGGAAGGTCTTGCGGCAATTGTTGATCTCCATCAGGATCCCGGCGGGATCCTTCAGATCAAACATAGGTATGCCGAACATTTCCCAATAGGTGTTGCGCGGATGCGGATCGTCTGTGTACTCCACGCTCACCGCCCAGCCATGCTGCAACGCCCATTTGATCTGCACGGTGATCTGCGCATCCGTCAGGTCGGGCAGAAATGAAAACTGACCCTGCGTAATGCGATTTCC
>JAYVME010000309.1:0-4077 GCA_043759115.1 Betaproteobacteria bacterium
CCCGCGTCGTTCACGCCGGTGAACGACGCGGAGTTGCGCGAGATCGACCGTGGCGTGCGCGGAACTTCGCTTGACGGCAAGGCGGTGGGTGGCTTTGCCGTGCACAATTACGAAGACCGCGGCGCCTCCGAAGTCTGCCAGTCCGACGAGCTATTCCTCGGCCATTACCCGTACCAGGAGCGCACCAAACGCACTGACATCGGTCCGTCCGCCGAGGAAGTGCTCGGCCACTATGCCGAGCGGATGACGGGCCTCGACGATCAGCAGGCGGTGACCGAGGCCAAGCGCTGCATGAGCTGCGGCATGTGTTTCGAATGCGACAACTGCGTGATCTACTGCCCGCAACTGGCGGTCAAGCGCACGCCCAAGTCGGAGTCCACGATGGGCCGCTACGTTTATACCGATTACAGCCTGTGTATCGGCTGCCATATCTGCGCCGACGTGTGCCCGACGGGTTACATAAAAATGGGCATGGGGAACCACTAGTCCCCGCCCGCCCGTGAAATCCAAACACGACATGCCAGCCTGCGCCGTCGGCGCGTCGGCCATCCTGCTGATCATGGCGGGCCTGGCGGCCGCCGCGGACAGCCGGCTTGCGCCCACGGTAAAGATTGAAAAACCCGGGCAGTGCGTCGAGCCGGTCGCTGAAATGCGCCGCGACCATATGAACATGATTCTGCACCAGCGCGACGAGACCGTGCATCGCGGCATCCGCACCAGCCGCCACAGTCTGAAGAACTGCATCGATTGTCATGCGAGCGCCAAAACCAACAGCGTGTTGGGCAAAGACGGGTTCTGCGAGAGTTGCCATACCTTCGCCGCGGTTCGCATGGATTGCTTTGAATGCCATTCGCCATCGCCGCGGGTAGCGGCGAGCGCGAATAAGCCGGTCGCGCGACGAGCCGGCGCAATTGCGGAATCCGCGCCGCGCGGCGCGCCGGTCGCCGCCGCCCGGGTCGAGGGCAGAGCGCCATGAGCTTCGATCGACGCGATTTTCTCGGTCTGGGGGCGGCCGCATTGGCCAGCGCGGCAATAACGCCGGGATTAAGGCTGATTGAATTGGCGCAGGCGCGTTCGCCGGAGGAAGCCGCATCCACGCTCAGGCGCTGGGGATTGCTGATCGACACCACGCGCTGCACGGATTGCGACGTGTGCGTCACCGCTTGTCACACCGAGAACGGTGTGACCGGGAACGGCCGCCCGGCGACCGATGCGCAGTGGATACGCAAGGTAAACCTGAGCGATAAGCGCACCGGCCATGCGCAGACGCTGCCGCTCATGTGCCAGCACTGCGAACACCCGCCGTGTGTGGATGTGTGCCCGACCGGCGCTTCGTTCAAACGCGCGGACGGCATCGTGCTGGTGGACAAACATACGTGCATCGGCTGCCGTTATTGCGTGATGGCCTGCCCGTATGGAGCGCGCTCCTTCATCCACGAGGCGGTCAGCGGCCAGAAACCGGACGTGCCGCGCGGCAAGGGCACGGTGGAGTCGTGCACGCTGTGCGTGCATCGGATCGATCGTGACGAGCAGCCGGCTTGCGTCGAGGCGTGCACCGCGGACGGTGGCAAAGCGATGGTGTTTGGCGACCTCAATGAGGGCGCCGGCGAACTCAGTCGGCGCTTGCGCGAGGGGCCGTCGAGCCAGTTGCGGCCGGAGCTCGCGCTCAACACCGGCGTGCGTTACCAGGGGCTCTAGCGGCGCGCACCATGGCGACTATTCATTACAGCGAGATCGACGGCCGCAGCGCGCGTTTTTTCGCGCTGCTCGCGCTGCTCGGAGCAGTGATCGCGGGCGGCCTCGGGGCCGCCTGGTACATGGAGCACCATGGCCACTACGTAACCGGCATGAGCAATCAGATCGTGTGGGGCGCGCCGCATGTATTCGCGGTGTTCCTGATCTTGGCCGCGGCGGGCGCGCTCAATGTCGCTTCGCTCGCATCGGTATTCGGGCGCGAACTCTACAAGCCGCTGGCGCGGCTCTCGGGCCTGCTCGCGATCACGCTGCTCATCGGCGGACTGTCGGTGCTGGTGCTCGATCTCGGACGTCCCGACCGGCTGATCGTCGCCATGACGCATTACAATTTCAAGTCGGTATTCGCGTGGAATATTTTTCTCTACACCGGATTCATCGTTATCGTCGCTGCGTACCTGTGGGTGATGCTGGAGCGGCGCATGAACGACTACTCGAAGCCGCTCGGCGTGCTCGCGTTCGTGTGGCGGCTGATACTCACCACCGGCACCGGTTCGATATTCGGTTTTCTGGTGGCGCGCGAGGCCTACGACAGCGCGCTCTACGCGCCGCTGTTCGTCGTCATGTCGTTTTCGTTCGGCCTCGCGGTATTCATGCTGGTGCTGATGACCGCATGCGGCGGCGCCCGCCGTCCGTTGGGCGACGTTATGGTGCTGAGGCTGAAAACCCTGCTCGGTCAGTTCGTCGCGGCGGTCATGTATTTTGTTCTGATTTATCACCTGACTAATTTGTACTTCACGCGCCGGCACGATTTTGAACGTTTCATTCTCGTCGACGGCGGCATCTACACCGCATTATTCTGGCTGGGCCAGGTGCTGATCGGCGGCATACTGCCGCTGGCGCTGCTGTTTCACCCGGTATGGAGCCGGTCGCGGCGCGTCGTCGCGGCGGCGGCGGTCTGCGTGATCGTGGGCGGTCTGGCGCAGATTTACGTGATCATCATCGGCGGCCAGGCTTTTCCGCTGGTCATTTTCCCGGGCAAAGAAGTCGCGAGCAGCTTTTTCGACGGTGTCGTTGCATCCTACGTGCCGAGTCTGCCGGAACTGGCGCTCGGCGCCGGCGGGTTGGCGCTGGCGCTGGCCCTCGCCGCTGTGGCGCTGAAGGTGTTGCCGTTGCTGCCGCGCAGCCTGGCGGATGGCGACGTCGCCCCGGTATCCGCGGGCAATGCATGAATCGCATTTTTATCTCGGCGGCGCACAAATCGTCAGGCAAGACCACCGTGTGTATCGGCGTTTGCGCCGCTCTTGGCGCGCGCGGACTTGCCGTGCAGCCCTTCAAGAAGGGACCCGATTACATCGATCCGCTGTGGCTGGGGCTCGCAGCCGGCCGGCCCTGCTACCACCTGGACGCGTATCTAATGGGCGAGAGCGAGATCCGCGACGAATTCGCACGCCGCACGCGCGGCGCCGACCTCGCGGTCATTGAAGGCAACAAGGGGCTCTACGATGGCCTCGACCTGGACGGCAGCAATAGTAATGCCGCGCTGGCCACGCTGACCGGCGCGCCGGTGGTGCTGGTGATCGACGCGCGCGGCATGACGCGCGGCATTGCTCCGCTCATCCTCGGCTATCAGGCTTTCGACCGCAACATCCGCATCGCGGGCGTGATCCTGAATCAACTTGGCGGCCCGCGCCACGAGGCGAAATTGCGCGCGGTGATCGAGCATTACACCGACGTGCCGGTGGTGGGGGCGATTCAGCGCGACGAACGCATGGCGATCGCCGAGCGCCATCTCGGTCTGGTGCCGAGCAACGAGTCGCAGGCCGCGCGCGCGCGTATCGTCGCCATCGCCGCCGGCGTCGCGGCGCAGGTCGATCTTGACCGGTTGCTGGCGCTCGCCGCACAGGCAACACCGTTGCCGGCGCCGCCGCCGCCGACGGCGACGAGCGCCATGCACGGACCGCCGGTACGCATAGGCATCGCGCGCGACGCGGCGTTCGGCTTCTACTATCCGGGCGACCTCGACGCCCTGCAGGCCGCCGGCGCTGAATTGGTGAGTTTCGACACATTGCACAACACCGCCCTGCCCGCGGTCGACGGGCTATTCATCGGCGGCGGATTTCCGGAAACGCAGATGGACGCGTTGTCGGAAAATCGTAAATTGCGCCGCGGCGTACATGATGCGATCGAAGCCGGTATGCCGGTGTACGCCGAATGCGGCGGGCTCATGTATCTCGCGCGCAGCATCGAATGGAACGGGCGCTCGGCTGCAATGGTGGGGGTGATACCGGCCGATATCGTCATGCATCGCCGTCCGGTCGGTCGCGGCTACGTGCATCTGCGCGAGACCGGGCAATGCCGGTGGCCGCGCGCCGGGGCGGCGGG
>JAYVME010000310.1:0-4068 GCA_043759115.1 Betaproteobacteria bacterium
GGCGGCCGCCGCGTGCCGCAGGTCGGGTTCGGCATCGGCATCGACGGCGCCAATGCGACCTACCGCTCGCCGCCGCCCAAGCTCGGCGAGCATACGGCGGCGATATTGCGCGACTGGCTGGGTTACGACGCGCAGGCGGTCGCGAGTTTGCGCCTGCAAAAATTGATCTAGGGCAAAAAGCCGGATGAAACCGCCGATGAACGCGGATGAACGCGGATAAGATCAGAGGCGGAAAGCAATACGAAGAATGGTCTAGACTTAAACGTTTCCCGGACAAAATATTGTGATCCCGTGTATTTGGCAAGCCGGTCTATTTTTTATTTTTACCGGCGTTAATCGGCGTTCATCGGCGGTTAAACGTCGTTTTGGTTCTTGAGATTCACGAAGGAAAAACGATGGCATACCAAACCATACTCTATGCAGAAGACGGCCCGGTCGGCTGGTTGACGTTGAACCGGCCGGACGATGGCAATATGTTCACGGCCGAGATGTGTCACGAGATCCGCGATTGTATCAACGACATCCGGCGCGAGACGCGCACGCGCGTGCTGGTGATCACCGGCGCCGGCGACAAGTTCTTCTGCATCGGCGGGCGCAAGGACGGGCTTGAGGACAGCACGCTTTACGCCGGCATGCTGCCGACGCTCGAAATCTATG
This sequence comes from Betaproteobacteria bacterium, assembly GCA_043759115.1. Lineage (GTDB taxonomy): Bacteria > Pseudomonadota > Gammaproteobacteria > Burkholderiales > SG8-41 > PALSA-1004. The sequence continues at coordinate 658 of JAYVME010000310.1, forward strand.
AAAGCATCGACCGCCTGCAAAAACCGGTGATCGCGGCGGTCAACGGCTTTGCGGTCGGCGGCGGACAGGTGTTGCAGGTGATGTGCGACATCACGATTGCGAAGGAAAGCGCGGTATTCCGCCAGGTGGGCCCGATGATGGGCAGTTTCGACGCCGGCTACGGCACGTGGTACCTCGAAGACCTGGTGGGCAAAAAGAAAGCTAAGGAAATGTGGTTTGCCAATCCCAGGCTGACGGCGCGCGAGGCGCTCGATATCGGGCTCATCAACAAGGTGGTGCCCGATGACCAGTTGAAGGAAGAGACGCGCAAGATGGCGCTCGCCATTTCCGAGCGCGGCGCGTTTGCGCTCGCATCGATCAAGGCTGCGTTCACCGCGCGCCACGGCGGCGTCGGCGGTCTGGGCCGCATCTCGCACGATCTGCTGCTGCGGCTTTATCTCGACACCGACGAGTCGCAGGAATTGGGCGCGGCGTTCCGCGAGAAACGCAAACCGGATACGGACAAGTTCGGGCATTGAGAAAAGCGTGAGGAGTAAGGCGTGAGGGGTGAGGCGGAAGCCACGCGACCAGGCGTGATTGTAATGTTGGGCGAAGCCCGGGACTTTCCCGCCTCACGCCTCCCGCCTAACGCCTCACGCCGGCGCCGATTGCCCGCGTCGAGCGCCGCAACCGAAAGCCGAACGTGAGCACCATACTCACTCTCCACGACCCGCAGACCGCGCGCGAGTATTACGAGCGCGGCGTGTGGTGCGCCGATACGCTGTATACGCTGTTGCGCGAACATGCGCGCGCGCGTCCGCAGGCTTATGCGTTGCGCGACAGCCGGCGGCGCATCACTTGGTCGCAGTTGGCGCTGTGGGTCGATGCGCTCGCGGCGGAACTGCACGCGGCGGGGATCAGGCACGGACAGCGCGTGTCGGTGTGGTTGCCCAATCGCATCGAAGCGGTGGTGGTGTTCCTGGCATGTTCGCGCAATGGCTATGTGTGCAATCCTTCGCTACATCAGAACTACACCGTCGGCGATATCGTGCAGTTGCTCGAGCGCATACAAACCGCGGTGCTGTTCGCGCAAACGGGCTATGGCGCGGACGCGGACCGCGTGGACGTATTCGCGGCGGCGCGGGCCGTGCCGGCGATGAAGCGCATATACCGCCTGCTTCCCTTGGGGGCGGGGCCTGCGGTGGCCGGCGATTACACGCAGTTTCCCGCTCTTGACGGCAAACCCGGCGTGCTGCCAGATCCCGATTTGAATCCCGACAAGATCGTCTACCTCGCTTTCACGTCCGGTACGACCGGCATGCCGAAAGGCGTGCTGCATTCCGACAACACGCTGCTCGCCAACGGTCGCGCGATGGTCAGGGACTGGCACCACGACGACCAGACGATACTGTTCAGCCACAGTCCTCTGTCGCATCACATCGGCACGGTCGCTCTTGAGCAGAGCCTCGTTGCCGGGTTCGAACTCGTGGTGAATGATCTGCCGGCCGGCAAGAAACCGCTCGACTGGATCGTCGAGACGAATGCCACTTATGTGATGGGCGTGCCGACGCATGCGATGGACATACTCGCCGACATGAAATCGCGCGGCATGACGAAGCTCGGCAAGGTAAGTATTTTTTACATGGCGGGTTCGGTCATTCCGCCGCAGACGGCGAAATCGTTCCTCGGCATGGGCATCAGGCCGCAGAACATTTACGGCATGACGGAAAACGGCTCGCATCAGTACACGTTGCCCGGCGATGACGTCGAAGTGATCGCGTCGACCTGCGGCCGCGCATGCCACGGGTATGAGACGCGGTTGTGGGATCAGGAGAATCCGGACCTCGAAGCGAAGACCGGTGAGTTGGGCGAAATCGGCACGCGCGGCGCGCTGCTGACGCTCGGCTATTTCAACAACCAGGGCGCGACCGAGAATTCGTTTAATGCCAGCGGCTGGTTCATGAGCGGCGACCTCGGGCGTTTGGATGCCGGCGGCACTCTGCAGATCGTGGGCCGCAAGAAAGATCTGATTATCCGCGGCGGCCATAATATTTATCCGGCGCACATCGAAAACCTGACGGTGAAACATCCGGCAGTACTCAAAGCCGCGGTGTTTCCGGTGGCCGACGAGCGCCTCGGTGAGCGTGTGTGCCTGGCGATCATTGCGCGCGACGGCATCGCGCCCGACGCGGTTCAGATGCTCGATCATCTCGGCGAGCACGGCTTGTCGAAGTACGACATGCCCGAGTATTTCATTTGCCTTGACGCGTTTCCGCAAACCGCGAGCGGCAAGATCCTGAAACGCGAACTCATTGAAATGGCAAAAGCGGGCAAAATCAAGCCGGCATTGGTGCGCTGGGTTTCTCCAGAAAAGCGTAATGCTTAAAAGTATCACCGCCAAGGACGCGAAGGACGCGAAGGAAAACAATTCAAAAGCAACCGCCGATGAACGCAGATAAACGCCGATTTGAAAGGCAGGGCGGTGACGTTCCGGTTATTATCTGTGTTCATCGGCGTTCATCTGCGGTTGCATGGATTTAGGGAATTTACTGGTATGTCTATTGAACTCACGCGCGTCGAAGAATTCGCACTGATCACGTTAAACCGTCCCGATGCGCTCAACGCGCTGTCGTTCGCGCTGATCGCGGACCTTGGGCGCGCGTTCGACGAGATTGCCAAAAGCGACGCACGAGCGCTACTGATTACAGGTGCCGGCACGAGAGCGTTTTGCGCGGGCGCCGATATCAGGGAGTTGACCGGCCGCTCGCTGGCGGCGCAAAAGCAGGACGCAGAGGCGGGGCAGGCGGTATTCGCCAAGCTCGACAAGCTGCCCATGCCATCGATGGCCATCATCAACGGTTACGCATTTGGCGGCGGACTCGAACTGGCACTCGCTTGCACTTTCCGTATCGCGACCAAAAACGCGAAGATGGGGTTGCCCGAAATAAAACTGGGCCTGATTCCCGGTTACGGCGGCACGCAGCGCCTGCCGCGCGCGGTCGGTGAAGCGCGCGCGCTCGACATGATCATGACCGGGCGCACGGTGGATGCGGAAGAAGCGGCGCGCATCGGGCTCGTCCATCGCCTGATCGAGGGCGACGCGGTCGCGCAAGGTGTCGCCTACGCCCGAGAGTTCGCGTGTTACAGCCTGCCGGTGCTCGGTTTTGCGCGTGAAGCGGTCAGGCGCGCGCTCGACAATCCGGTCGCGGAAGGCCTGCGGATCGAGGCCAATCTCTCGACGCTTGCCTTCCAGACCGCGGACGCGGCGGAAGGCATGGATGCATTTACGGCCAAACGCAAGCCGCAATTTAAAGATAAATGAAACCGCCGATAAACGCCGATGAACGCAGATAAGATCAAAGTCAAAAAATACAAGGAAGCAGGGCGATCTACCGAAGGTGGGGATCTGAAGTTCTGCTTATTTTTATCTTT